>DATBBD010000408.1:0-29251 GCA_036271175.1 Polyangiaceae bacterium
GCTCTTCAAAGACTCTCTGTGCCGCCGCGGATACCTCGGGCTCGGAGCTCGTGAGACGCTGCGGATGACCGAGCACGAAAACGATTTCGAGGAGGTCGCCGAACGATGGTACCAGCGACGCTGAACTCCCGATTGCCCGACGTGAAGTTCCTGATCGTCGACGATCTCGAGGAAAACCTGTTCGCGTTCGAACGGAGCCTGCACCGCGACGGCCTCCAGCTCATCACCGCGCGATCCGGGCCGGCCGCGCTCGAGGCGCTGCTGGTGCACGATTTTTCGCTCGCGATCATCGACGTGGAAATGCCGACGATGGACGGCGTGGAGCTGGCGGAGCTGATGCGCGGGACTGAACGCACGCGTCACGTTCCGATCATCTTCGTGACCGCCGGTTCGCGCGAGCATCAGCGGCTCTTTCGCGGTTACGAAGCCGGCGCAGTCGATTTTCTCTACAAACCCATCGAGCCCGTCGTCCTCCGGAACAAGGCCGAGACGTTTTTCGAACTGTCGCGCCAAAAGCAGCAACTCGGACGCCAGCTCGATTTGCTGCGCGAACAGCAGCGACGGATGCAGCCGCTGCTGGACGAAGTAGCGCAACAGGCGAGCCAGCTGCGCCGACAAAACGAAGACCTGGTGCTCGCCAATCAGACGCTGCAAAACCAGGCGCACCTCCTCGAGCAGAGCAACGACGAGCTCGCCGCAGCGCAGCTCGATTGCCGTCGCGCGCAGGAAGTCGCCGAAGCGACGAACCGCGCCAAGGACGAATTTCTCGCCAACGTCAGCCACGAGATCCGGACGCCCATGAACGCCATCGTCGGGATGACGGAGCTCGTCCTCGACACGCCGCTCAGCGAAGGGCAACGGCAATCGCTCCAGACGGTGCGCTCGGCCGCCGGCAACTTGCTCGGCACCATCAACGATCTCCTCGACTTCTCGAAGATCGAGGCAGGGAAGCTCGAGCTGGATCCGACGTCATTCTCGCTCCGCGCGGCCGTCGGAGAGACATTGCGCGCACTCGCCATGCGCGCTCATCGAAAAGGGCTCGAGCTCATCTGCGACGTGCACCCGTCGGTTCCCGACGCGATCGTCGGTGACGTCGGGCGCTTGGGACAGGTGCTCCTCAACCTGGTCGGTAACGCCATCAAGTTCACGGAGACCGGCGAGATCGTCGTCGAAATCAGGGTGACGCCCGGAGCGTTCGACGGCGACGAGCACCTCGGTTTTTCGGTGCGCGACACCGGGATCGGGATCGCGCCGGACAAGCAAGACCGGATCTTCCATGCGTTCGAGCAGGAAGACATGTCGACCACGCGGAAGTACGGGGGCACCGGGTTGGGCCTCACCATCTCGGCGCGGTTGATCGAGCTCATGGGCGGCAATATCTCGGTCAGAAGCGACGCCGGTCGCGGAAGCACGTTCACCTTCACGGCGCGCTTCGACCGTCAGCCGGGCGGTAAGGAGCGACCAGCGTCGAGCTCCGCCCTTCACCGCGGCCTCCGGGTGTTCGTCGTCGGCGACAACGCCACGCATCGACGAATCCTCGACTCGTGGCTGCGCGAGTGGGAGATGGAGCCGATCAGCACGTCGGCGAACGGCGCCGCGGTAGCCGGCGAGCTGGAAAAGGCGCGCGCCGCGGGTCGTCCGTTCGAGCTCGCGCTCTTGGACGCGCGCTCCCCCGACGCCGATGATCCGTCGTTCGCAGCGACGATCCGCGGCGCGACGGAGCTGTCGACGACCCGCATCGTGCTCCTCACGTCCGGCGAGCGAGCCGGCGAAGCCGATCAGTACCGGCAATTGCGGATCAACGCACGCCTCTTGAAACCCGTCCTCCAGCACGAGCTGTTCGAAACCATTCATCGCGTCATGCGTCTCTCGCCCAACGAGATCGTGACCGGAACCGTCGCGCCGGCCGTGCCCGTCGACCGAGGGGTCCGCGCCGAGGGCGTAACGGCGCTCCGCGTCCTGGTTGCCGAAGACAACGAGTTCAATTCGCAGCTCCTCGAGCTCCTGCTCGTCGGCCGTGGGCACCACGTTCGCCTCGCGAAGACGGGCCGTGAGACATTGCGCCTCGTCGAAGCGGACCCGTACGACTTGCTCCTGCTCGACGTGCACATGCCGGAGCTCGACGGGTTCGGCGTCATTCACGCCATCCGCGAGCGCGAGCAGGACACCGGAGGTCGCCTTCCGGTCGTCGCGGTGACGGCGCGATCGCGCAAGGAAGATCGGCAGCGTTGTCTCGAAGCCGGCATGGACGACTTCCTCTTGAAGCCCATCAATGCGATGGATCTCTGGGCCGCCATCGACCGCGTCGGAAGCCGCGCGTGAGCCCTTTCGCGATAAGCTCGCGGAATGCATCGGCTGTATTTCTCGCCGGGGATGTTCGGCTTCGGGCGCCTCGCGTCGTACGACTATTTCGTGCACGTAGAGCGCGCGCTTTCCGAGCGGTTCCGCGCGGCGGGCGTCGAGATGACGGCGAACGTGGTCGACGTATCGCCCACGGCGTCGATCCGGCGGCGCGCGCTGAAGCTGAGCGAGAAAATCGCCGGAACTTGCGGCGTTCCCGGCGCTGACGGCGGCCCGATCCACCTGATCGGGCACTCCACCGGCGGACTCGATGCCCGTCTCCTCGCGTCGCCCAGCGTGTCGCTCTCCAGCGGCAAGCGGACGCTCGGTTGGCGCTCGCGTCTCGCCAGTGTCACGACGATCAACGCGCCTCACTACGGAACGCCGCTCGCGAGCTTCTTCACCACGGTGAGCGGACAGCGCGCGCTTCGAGCGTTGAGCGCACTCACCGTGATCGCGCTTTCGGTCGGCGCCCCACCGCTCTCGGTCGTGAGCACGCTCGTCGCGGCGTTCGCCCGCGTGGACCGCGCGCTGGGCTTCGACCTCGACATCCTCGATCGCTCGACGGAGGCGCTCTTGCGTCGCCTCGACGAGGTCCGGAGTCTCGAGGTGCGCACCTACATCGATCGAATGAAGGAGGACGACGGGGCGATGGTGCAGCTCATGCCGGAGGCGATGGATCTATTCGCGGCGGGCATCGAAGATCCGCCGGACGTGCTCTGCCAGTCGACGGCGTCCCTCGCGCCGGCCCCCTCACCCCGAACGGTGCTCCGGGCCGTGCGGCATCCGCGCAACGCGCTCAGCGAGGCGGTCTTCGCGATCTTGTACGAGATTACCTCGCGCTACGACGTTCGATATCCGTGCGCCGCGCCGGACATCGGCGCGGACCACGAAGCGTCGCTCGAAAGCGCCCTCGGACATTTGCCGGAACCGCGGTCGAACGACGGCGTCGTGCCCATCCGCTCGCAGATCTGGGGCAAGCTCGTCTGGGCGGGCTACGGCGATCACCTCGACGTCCTCGGACACTTCGGGGGCCCCAAAAAAAAAGAAAAGTCGAAGCGCGTCGTGCGCCCGCGATTCGGCTTTCACTCCGCGACAAAACCGAAGGCCACGCCCGACGTCGCGGAGAACAGTGCGCCCGCGCACGTCGACTGGCTCATGAGCGGCAGCGACTTCGATCGACGTCGCTTCGACGCGCTCATGGACGCGATCGCGACGGGTCTCCTCAGCCGACCGCGCGTCTGAACCGCTCGCCCGGCTGCCCGGCGTCGCGCAGCGACCGCTCGTAGTCACTGGGCGCGAGCTCGGTTCCGCTCATCGGTCCCTTCGAAGACCGCTCGTCGAAGCCGTGCACGGCGCCGAGCGCTCCCTTCGCGACGATGGCGTTGTCGTGGTTCAACGTGCGGAGCAGCAAGGCCTGTTGAATCGCCACCTGCTGCTCGAGCGATCGAACCTCGGCGCCGAGGAGCTCGATCTCGCTTCTCGACCATCGAAGCCGTTTCCAGAGCCCCCACGAAACCACGGCGCCGGTTGGGCCCGCGAGGAAGAAGAGCGCCAGGAACACGTCGACCATGTTTCCCTCCCGAAAAGGCTGATCACCACAACGATACATCCGCGCTGGGGAACACGCCAACCTCGATGACGGCGTCCATCTCGTCCATCTCGTGGTTCGCTGGGCGGCACGCGGAGGCGGGCGCGACGGGTCTTCGCCGTCACGCGGCACGCGTTGCGCGATGCGGCGAACTGACACGACCCGCTAAACGAGAAGATGAAGAGACGCCCATGCGCCTTCGTCGTGCGCACGCACAATGTGCGATAGGCCGAGCGTCGTTCATCCGCGCGGCGGAACACGTTCGAGAACGACGGAGATCGCCATCGGACCGAGCGTCGCGGAACGCATCGCCGTCGCTCGAAGCGAGCCAGATCGCCACATCGCTCGCGTCGGCGTCGCTCACCGTCGATGGTTCACGACGCTCGGGGGCTTCTCGAGCGACCGCCGTGGCGAGCGATCGACCTAGTATTCACGGCGTCACGCGGTCGTCGGTTTCGTCGCGCCGCGCAATCGTGCGAGGAGCAGCGACGCCACGGTGACGAACGACCCGGCCGCGAGCGCCAGCGACGTGTGCACGCTCACGACGCTGCCGACGAGCCCGACGATCACGCCGCTGAAGGTGCGAAGCCCCGCGGCCGCCATGTTGTAGAGCCCGAGCACCCGGCCGCGCGTGGCTTCCGGCGCGTTCATCTGCACCAACGTTTGCGTCATGCTGCTGAACGACAGCTCGAAGAACCCCGCGAGGAAAAGAAACGCGAGCGCCAGCGGGTAAGAGCGCATCAGCGCGAAACCGAAGAGCGCCGTCGCCCAAGTGATGGCCAGCACGACGGCGGAGTTCGGACGCATCTGAAAGATCCCTCCGCGACTCTCCAGCAAAATGCCGGCGAGGAGCGCGCCTGCCGCGTCCGCGGCGAGCAGCGCCGTGTATGCCGTACCCGGATCGCCGTGTCCGAGATCGTGCGCGAAACCGGGCATCTGGGCCTGGTAACTGTTGCCGATGAAGAACGACGCGCCGCCCGCGAGGAGCATCATGACCGCGAGAAGCGGCATCGTCCGCACTTCGGCGATCGTTTGCACGATGTCGGCGAGACCTCGAACCGCACGCTTCGGCGACGGCCGATCTTTCCGAAAATGACGACCGTAAGGCGCACCGACGAGCCAGAGGAGGAGCGGGAGATAAAAAACGGCGTTCAGGAAAATGCCGCGCGTCGGCCCGAGCGTGAGCATGATGAGACTCCCGACACCGGGACCGACGAGCACGCCGAGGTACCTCGCGGTCGCCGCGAGGCGAACGGCGCTCGGAAGCGCGGCCGCACCGACGATGTCGTAGAGCAGCACCTGGCTCGACGTGATCCACAAGACGCCCGCGCACCCGTGGATGACGAGCAGCACCATCGCTTCCCACATCTGCAAGGTGCCGGTCACGAAGAAATATCCCCAGCCTACCGACGCGACGACGAAGAGCAACGCTCCGAGCTGGATGAGGCGACGCGAATCGACGCGATCGTTGAATGCGCCGACCAGCACCGAAAACGCGAGATACGGAAGCCAGTGCGACACCACCGCGAACCCGCCGAGCGCCGGTGAGTGGAACTTCTGAAACGCGACCCAGTAGCTGATGACGTGCTCGATGTTATCGGCCATCATCGTCAGCGTGAACGTGACGAGGTACGCGCGATAACCGGGAAGCGCGAGCGCACCGAACGCTTTCGGCGCCGCGCCACCGGACGTCGCCGATGTCGCCGATGTCGCCGGCGTCGCCGGCGTCGAAGGAGTCGAGACGGTCATCGGCTCAGCCCTTCGCCAAGAGTTCGTAGAGGCGCCGGCGCGCTTCGGTCACGATTTCCGTCGCACGCTCGCGTTGCGCCGCGGTGCCCACGGCAGAGACCTGCTTTGCCGCCATTTTGAGGCCCACGACGGCCTCGCGGAGCTCGCCTCCGGGGCCGCCGTGAACGGCCGCCCACGGCGCACCTTCTCCCCGCGCCGCGCGCTCCTTGACGACCGACAGGCCGCGCCGCGTGATCGTGTAGACCCGCTTCTGATCGCGTTCTTCGGCGGTGACCAGCTCCTCGTCGGCGAGCATCTGTAACGTCGGGTAGATCGAGCCGGGGCTCGGTTGCCAAGCGCCGCCGGTCGCGCGAAGGAGCCGCTGGCCGAGCTCGTATCCGTGCGCGGGACCCTCCGACAGCGCGAGGAGCAACGCGGCGCGAACGTCCCCGTGCCGCATTCGCCCGTGTCCACCGAGGGAACCTTCGTGCGCGTCGTGGTGATGGGCGTGACGCCCGCCGTGTGCTTTTTCGCTTCTGACCTGCCGCATTCGTATCTCATTCTATCTCAATCGGACGCGATATATCGTAACCGGTCTCGACGCGTTGTCAAGCGGGCCTTGCGCCCGCTCGAGGCTTGGTCGATGGTCACGCGACTCATCGGCGCGCGAATCCATGTCACCCACTCAAATTGCGATTCTCTCGGTCATCATGGTCGCCACCGGGGCGGTCGGCGCCATCACGGGCGGCAATTCGCTCATCAACGTCCCTCTCATGATCATGGTCGGCATGTCGTCTCGCGAAGCCGTCGCGACGAACATGTTCGCCGTGCTCTTCATGACGATCTCGTCGACCGCGAAATTCGCAAAAAGCGGGCTCATCTCCGTGCGGCTCGCGATCCCGCTCTGCCTCTTGACCCTCGTTTCATCGGCGATCGGCGCCGAGCTCACCGTGAGAATGCCCGAAGCCGTCGTGAAGGCCGTCGTCGGCGTTTCGATGGCCCTCCTCGTCGCGTTCATGGGCGCGCGCCCTCGAGCGACCTCGCGGACGGTCACCATTCCGCCTCCGGCCGCCGCGCTCGGTTTCGTTCTCGCGTTCGCGCTCGGTATCTACGGCGGCCTCTTCTCCGGCGGCTACACGACGCTCATGACGGTCGTCGGCGTCTCGTGCTTCGGCCTCCGCATGCTGGAATCCGTCGCGATCATGAAACCCGTGAACCTCGTCTCGTGCGCGGCGGCCTGCGTCGTGTTCATCCTGGCGCACCTCATCGACTGGAGGGTGGGCATTCCGCTCGCCATCGCCAATTTCGCGGGCGGATACTGGGGAGCGCACCTCGCCGTGCGGAGCAGCGAGCGTCGAGTGCGCGCCATTTTTCTCGTAACGGTCGCCTGCCTCGCCCTGAAGTTGCTCGCCTACGACGTGGTCTATCGATCTTTTTTGGCAACGTGAGCGTCGCGTCGCGTCCGAGACACGGCGCTCACGCGCGGATCGAGGTCGGCGCGACGCTTTTTCGCGTCGTGGCCCGCGCGATGGCGGCCGCCAGCTTTCGTTCGTGCTCTCGAGACAGCTCGCGAAACTCGAGCCGCACGCGATACGGCCCGGAGGGGCTTCCTTCGCACTCGAGAACGACGACGCGCACGCCTTCGAACGTCTCACCGCGAAATGAAAACGACGCGCGCAACAGAGCACGCACCGCGAGCTTCTCGCGCACGGAAAGCGCGGCCCCTTGCAAGCTCACGTCGATCAACGTCCCGTGCCAGCGCTCGGGCGCCGCGTTCGCGTCCGCCTCGGCCACGAGCTCGACGCGTTCGTTCGCGGGCACGCGGACGAAGCGACGGTTTTGCCGTCGCGCCGGCGCTTCGTCGTGCGCGAACGACAGCGCGTACCCCGCCGGCGCAGGCTCGACGCCGAGCAAGAGGCATGCGACGGAATAGCTCGCTTCGCGCTCGAGGAGCACCGTGAGCGGCAGCTTCGCTCCGAGGGTCGCATCCGGGCGCGCAGACAGCACCAAGGAAAACCTCGCTTCGGTGACCTGGGCAATGGTGGTCTTCACGCCGAAAATCTCCGCCGAATCGCCGGGCCGAAGCTCGCGGGTCGTCAAGAGCGGCTCGTGCTCGGCGTGCGCGTCGAACCCGAGGCGCCCGCGCAGCGCGCGTACCCGGTCGTGCACGTCGCCGATCAACGGCGCGAGCGTCGGCGTGATGCCGCGGAGCTCCGCGGCAGTCGATCGTTCGAAGACGTCGATGTGCGTCGCGACCAAAAAAGGATGCGTCCCGGTGTGACCGGCCAGGACGCCGAGCAAGTCCACGTCGGCGCGCGTGAGCCCGCGCGCACGCACCAAGCGCGACAATCGCTCGCGGCGCGTTCGTTCCGCGAGCATCCGCACCAGCACTGGACGGAGGAGAGCGACCAGTGCGACCAGAGCGATGAGCGCCAGCACCGCGTAGCCCACCGAGCCTGCGTTCGACTCGTTCCGTTCGAACGCGCCGCGGACCGAGCGAAAGAATTCGTCGGCGTTCTCCGGACCGTTCGAAAACGCGACCGCCGCGCCCGCGCCCACACGCGACATCGCGTCGCCGGACAGCGCGCCGTTGTCCGGCGACATCCGAAACCACTTCCGAAAAGGCTCGACCTTCACTCCGACGACGGGGTTAACGGCAGGGCGAAGGCATTGCTTCACCCGCTCGGCGAAATCTCGATGTCGATTCCATGTAGGGCGCGCGCAGCTTCTGTAGGTAGAATGTGATCGAAGCTCGAAGCGTGGTCAAAGCGACGGGCCGAGGAGGGTCACACACAACGCCGCGATCCCCGCGACGCTCGGCGATCGGTAAGCCGCGCCGAGACCGTCGATGCTGAAGTCGCTTCGATGCGCCGGAAACACCGCGCCGACCTCGAGCCCCCACCCGATACGCCCCGTCCAGATCGCGGCTTCGGCGACGACGGGCACGGCGAGCCAAGGTCGGACGCGTCGTTCGTCGCGAGAAAACCCTCGGCCCGCGGCGGTCATGACTCCGAGCATCGCGCCCGAGCAGGCGTCGAGCCGAAATCGCGCCGTGGCGAGCGGCGCGTAACACAGCGCGAGTCGACCCGCGGTGAGGCTCTCGCGAATGTCGCCGGGGCCGAGCGCGAGTGAACGCGTCGGCATCCAGAGCACGCCGACGCCCGCTCGAAATCGTTTCACCTCGAGCCCGAGGTCGCCGCTCGCGCCGAACGCGACGGGCCCGAGCACGCCGGCGAGAGCCGTGGCGCCGAGCGACAGCTCCGTCGTCGCCGGCAACGCACCGCTCGGCGTGAAAGTCGGTGAGACGCTTTCGCGCGGTGACGGACGTCGTGACCCCGGCGAGGGCGCAGGCGGCGGCGCCGGGACCGGCGTGGTCGCACGATCTTCCGGTTCCGAGTCGAACAGCACGGCCAGGGTCACCGCGGTCGCCCGCGCCAGCGCGGAGCACGTCGCATCCGACGACTCGATCGTGCGAACGAGCCCACTCGGATCGGAACGGATCGTCACTTTGTATCCGCCTGCGCTCGTCGCGAAGCGAACGTCGTAGCGCGCGTCGCCGAGCTCGGCTTCGCCGCGAATCGCGACGACGCTTGCGGTCAACGCCGCTTGGTCCGGGCACGCCTCCGCACCCGGTTCGCGATCGACGATGAGCGCGGACGCGTTCGCGGTGGGCGCTCGCGGCTCGGCAACCGGCGAGGCCGCCGAATCAACGCCCTGAGCAAGCGCCACGCGCGCGATCGCGACGAAAGAAACCACGGCCGCAGCGACGGCATTGCGCTCGATCGCGGAGTGATGCGCCATCCCGTCCAGCGACCATAGTCGACGGGCAGCGAGCTCGAGAATCAGTTGAAAACTCGCGTCCTTGTGCGCCGTCGATTGGGTGATCGCGGAGGGCTCGTGGCCCCACTCAACACGGGATGATACGGTCCGGCGAGCCCGCGCGTTCTCGAGAGAAGGACGCTTTCCGTTCGAAGCCGCCGAAACCCCCGGTGACCGACACTCCTCTCGATTTTCGTGCGGTCTACGACGCGCACTTCGACTTCGTCTGGCGAGTGCTCCGCCGGCTCGGCGTCCGCGAGGCCGACGCGCTCGACCTCACGCAGAAGGTGTTCCTCACGGTGCACGTGCGCCTCGAGACGTTCGAAGGTCGCTCTCTGCTCCGTACCTGGATTTTCGGGATCTGCCAGCGGCTCGCCAGCGACTATCGCCGCTCGGCGCGGATCCGGCGCGAAGTGACGACCGACGTGACCGAAATCGACGCCCAGCGCGACGAACGCGACGGGCCACTCGCTACGATGGAGTCGCGGCAACGCGCGGTCTTCGCGGAAGCGATCCTCGACAAGCTCCCCGAAGCGCAGCGCATCGTGTTCGTCCTGTTCGAGCTCGAAGAAATGTCGGGCGACGAAATCGCGGCGCTCCTCGACGTGTCGGTGGGCACCGTGCGGTCGCGGCTCCGGCTCGCGCGCGAGGCGGTCCGCCGCGAAGTGTCGAGGCTCGCCGCGAAAACGTCGACGACCAGAAAGGCGGCGCTCGGATGACGGATCCGGAGCGGCTCCTTTCACGACGAAAACCCGGCGAAGAGTCGGAGCTCGAGTTCCAGCTCCTCGCGAGCATCCGCAACGTCGCAGCGCCACCCGGCGCGAAGGCTCGAGCCTGGGACGCCATCGCCGGACTTGCTCCGACCACTCAGGTGGCCACAGGTCTCTTTCACACGGTCGCAGGAAAAGTCGTCGCTAGTGTCGTGCTGTCGGGCGCGATAGCGACCGCCGGCGGCGTGTGGCTCGCCCATCGCACGCCGAGCGCGGTGGCGACGAAGGCCGCCCTGGCGCCACGAGCGCCGGCTTCCTTGGGGGTGCCCTCGAAGACGGAGGGCGTCGCGGACACGACCCCGTCGCCGCCGTCCGACGTTCCGCCAGAACCCGTCGCTGCGCCGAACCCTGCTGAAAACCCCGCGGACGACGACGCGCACGAATCACACGAGACGCGTCGTGCCAAAACCGAAGATCGACTCGGCGCGGAAAGCACGCTCCTCACCGAGGCTCGAGCGCGACTTCGTCGTGGCGACGCGGCCGGCGCGCTCCGCGAGCTCCACGAGCTCGAACAACGGTTTCCGAACGGCGTGCTGGGCCAGGAGCGCGAAGTGCTTGCGATCCAGGCGCTCGCGGCGCTCGGAGACACCGCCGCGGCGCGACGGCGCGCGCACGCGTTCGTCACGGCTCATCCGAATAGCCCGCATACGCCGCTCCTCGCTCACTCGATGGTCGAGCCGTGAAACGTCCGTTCGCGCTCGCGCTGGGCGGCGCGGCGATGGGAGCGTCCTTCGCGTGCACCGCGTCGGTCACGTCCGTCGGCGCGTACGTCGAACACGTCACGCCCACCGACGCGGCAGCGCACCCGGCCGCCGTATCCGACGCGATCGCTCCAACGCCCGGGCTCTACGTCGAAGCGGAAAGCGGCGCGCTCTCCGGCGGGTTCACCATCGGAAGCGACGCGACGGCATCGGGTGGGCACTACATCGAAGCGCCGATAGGCGTCCGCTCGACGACCGCGCCGGGCGCGGCTCGCGCACTCTACACGGTGACCATCGCCGAGCCCGGAACCTACGTGATCTGGGGTCGCATCCATTCGCCGGATGCCGAACACAACTCGCTCTGGGCCGAGGTCGACGCCGGCACTTGGTACCACTGGAGGATCTCGACGGGAGACGTCTTTTACTGGGACGAGCTTCACGACGACACGAACTACGGCGTCCCCTTGACGTTCGATTTCGACGCGGGCTCGCACGAGCTCGTTCTCGCCAACGCCGACGACACCGTTCAACTCGATCGCCTCTATTTCACGGCGAGCGGCGACGAGCCCCCGGGCAACGACGACACGCCGTGCCACCCGCCCAATTCGATCCAGCAAAACGGCGTGTGCGTTCCGAGCTGCGGCTCGCAAGGCGGCACGACGTGCGGCGCCGACGTTTGCAGCGGCCTCCCGGCGATCCCGTCGTACGACTGCGTCGTGTGTTGCGCCAAGTGAGCCAGCGCGGCCGCGCCCGTCATTCGTCGCGATCCTGAACCGTCGCTCGTCGAGCACCCACATTTTGTGATCGCGCGCGGTGGTAGAACCCACGAACGGTCACGGAGTTCGTGTGCACCGTTCCTTCATTTTCCGCTCCGCTTCGAGGTCGAGCAGGCTCGCCTCTTGCGCGACGTTCGCGCTGATCTGCGGCGCGTGCAGTTCGAGCGCACCCGCGACGCCATCCGACTCCGGAGTGAATGAACCCGGCACCGGTGCCGGCGGGAACGGCAGCGGAGCCGGCGGTGGCGCACCAGGGGACAGTCGCAACGGGAATGGCGGCGCCGGTGGAGTCGCGAACGGCGGAAGCTCATCCGTAGCGGGTGGCGGAGCGAACCGCGACGGTTCGGTAAGCCGCGACGCAAGCCCTCCGACCGACCGCTCGGCGGTGGACGGCCCGAACGGCGAAGCCTTCGATCCGACGACCGGCGTGCTCGACGTCGATCGCGCGACCTATTTGTCGAAACACGACCTCGTCTTCAATACGCCCGTCACCGATCCACTCCAAGCAATGATGGTTGGCAATGGACGGATGGGGGCGATGGTGTGGAGCCAAAACGGACTCACCTTACAGATCTCGGGCGTCGATACCTCGCAGCAAACCGCGTTCTCGTCGGGCCTCGCCAACTTGGCCACGACGCCCGCAATGGACGCCGCAGTGACGCAGTTTCAACAGCGCCTCTCGCTCTACGACGGCGTGCTCACGACGAAATACGACAGCGACCGCACGGTGACGATCATGGGTTCGCCGAACTCGGAGGTCATGGGGATCCACGTCGACGACGCCCGCACCAACGTCACGAACGTGTCGTTCGAGCTCAGCCTGTGGGATCTGAGCTCACTCACGAACAGCGGCAACGTCCCCGATCTGACCACCTGGAAGACCGTGACGCCCTTCGCCGATTCGAGCGGTGCCGGATTGAGTCGCGGGCAAACCGACGCCAACCATTTCGGCTACACCCTGGCCGCCTCCGTCGATGGGGCCGCGTTCACCGCGTCTGTCGTCGACAATCAGAAGGTCCGGCTCACCATCACCCCGAGCCCGAGTTACACGATCTGGATCACGTCGGCGACACGCCTCAACGCGCCCAATTCCGATTCGTTGGCACAAGCGAAGACGCTCCTCGGCGCTGTCAAGGCCGCGGGATACACCACGACGCTGGCGGCTTACGAAGCCTTCTGGCACGCATTTTGGGCCAAATCCTTCGTCCAATATTCGAACGGCGCGGGCGACGCGGATTACCTCGAGAGTTTCTATTACCTCGCTTCGTACGTGATCGGCGCGGGCGGGTACGGAACCTATCCGTTTCATTTCATCAATGGTGTGTTTCGGGCGACCCAAGACAACACCAAGTGGAGCAACGCGTATTGGTATTGGAACCAACGAGACGTGTACAACTCTTTCTTCGCGTCGAACCACGGCGACCTCATGTCCGTCTTCGACGCCATGTACAGCAACGCCGCGTCGGCGCTCAAGGCGTACACGATGACCCGATACGGCATCAACGGAATTTGGGTGCCGGAAACCATGGGGTGGAACGGCAATGCGGACGGCACCGTCAACAGCGACTGGACGAAGAACATCTACTCGACGGGAACGGAAGCCGCCGAGAACATGTACCGGCAATATCTTTATTCGGGGGATAACGGCTACCTGACCACCACGGCGTACCCGTTCATCAGGGACGTCGCCAATTTCTACCAGAGCAAGCTCTCCGTAGATGGTACGAGCGGCCAGTACTACATGGCGTCCTCGAACGCGCACGAAACGTATTGGAACGTGCAGAACGCCATCACCGATCTGGCGGCCGTTCGTAGTCTTTTTCCCATCGCGATCCAGACGAGCAACAAACTCGGCGTCGACACCGCGCTCGCCGCCGGCTGGCAGACCGTGCTCGACCATCTCGCCCCGTATCCCACCGACGGCACGAGCTACCTGCCGCATGACCCTCCGACCGTCGCCGATCAGAACGACGAAAACGTCGCGTGCGAGCTGATCTGGCCTTACGGCGTCACCGGCATCGGCGCGTCCGACTATGCGATGGCGTTGAACACCTGGAACCACCGCCCGCACCCCTACGACAACGTGTGGGCAAACGACGCAATTCAGGCCGCGCGCCTCGGGCTCGGCGACGAGGCCTTGCACGGCATGGAGACGATGCTCGGCAAATACCAGAGCTACCCGAACGGCATGACCAACAACACGAACGGCGTCTTCGAGTACTTCGGCGTGCACTTGTCGGTGATGAACGAAGCCCTGCTCCAGAGCTATAGCGGCACGATCCGCGTATTTCCCGCGGCGCCGTCGGACCCGTCGTTCGTCGGGCGCTTCACCCTGGCCGCCGAGGGCGGCTTTCTCGTGAGCTCCGAGAAGGAAGCCGGCGACATCAAGTACGTCGGATTGAAGAGCCTGAACGGAAACGACGCAACCGTCGCCAGTCCTTGGGCCGGGGAGCGGGTCGAGGTTCGCGACGTGCACGACGACTCGATCGTCGCCGCGTCGTCGACGCCGGCGATCACGTTTCCGACATCGCCGGGTGGCGTGTACATCGTCCAAAGAGCGGCCAAACCGATCGGCGACTACACGCCGTCGCATCTCGAAGGCACACCGAACCAGGGCGTCAAACGTCTCCCGGGAACGACGTGCACCTTGGGGATTTCCAACCCGCCTGCGACGGACGCCGGGAAATAGCTCCAGATCGTTCAGCTCTCACCAGGTCGAGGTACCCCGATGCGTCCGTTCCACAGTCCAAACGTCGTCGTTCTGTCGTTCGCCATCGCGTGCCTCGCGCTCGGCTGTTCGAGCGGCTCCGGATCCGACTCGAAAACGCCCGACGGCTCGGTCGGCGCGGGCGCCTCGTCGGCGAGTGGCGGCGCGATCGGCGCAGCATCCGGTGGCACCTCGGGAACGGGTTCGTCATCGGGTGGCGCGAACACCGGGAGCTCGTCGGGAACTGGAGGCGCATCGAACGGCGGCAACGGCGGAGTTGCGGCAAACGCCGGCGGCGCCGGAACCGGCGCGACCGCGACTGATGGAGGCGCGAGCGCCGGCGCGGGCGGAGGCACGAGCCCAGACGGCGGCGGCGCGCCCCGGGTTGGCGCAACCACGCCGTTCATCTCGTACGAGGCGGAAGCCGGAACCGTCGGTGGCGGCGCGACGATCGTATCGCTCACGGCCCCACCGACGACCGAGTACTCGAGCCCCGAGGTCGAATCGTCGGGTCATGCCTTCGTGAAGCTCGATCAGACCGGCGCGTACGTCGAGTGGGTGAACCGCACCGGCAAGGACATCACGGCGATCAACGTGCGCGAATCGATTCCCGATGCGCCGAACGGCGGCGGCATCACGGCGACCGTGGATGTGCTCGTGAACGGCGTATTCCGGCAGTCGTTGAACGTCGATTCGAAGCAAACCTGGGGTTACGAAGGGAACGACCACTACAATAGCGAGAGTCAGGATCCGTCCGACGGCGATCCGCGGACCTTCTTCGACGACACGCACGCCTTCATCCAAGGCGCCGCGCTCGCGCCGGGCGACACGCTCCGAATCGCCAAGAGCGCGACCGACACCGCTGCGTTCTACTACGTCGACGTCATCGACCTCGAAGCGCCGCCTCCGCCGATCGCGGCGCCACCGGGCTCCCTGTCCATCATCGACTACGGCGCGGTCCCGAACGACGCGAGCACGGACGACACCTCGGCGATTCAGAACGCGATCAACGACGCGCAATCGATGCACAAGACGTTGTTCATCCCCGTGGGAACGTTTCACGTGCGAACGCTCGGCGGCATCAACGCCACGGGCATCACCATCCAAGGGGCAGGCATGTGGTACAGCGTCGTGACCCGCGACGTCCCGTTGCCGAATTCGACGCCGCTCGGCGCGATCTTCAACCTGGACTCGTGCCAGGTGCACGACTTCGCGCTCGACGCGAACGCGATGAGCCGCGCGTCGGTCGACGGCGCCGGTGGCGGCATGGACACGACGGGGACGAACTGGCTCGCCGACGGGATCTGGACGCAACACACACTGTCGGGGTTCTGGGCGTCGGGCACCGGGGGAACGGTGCAGAACTGTCGCCTGACGAGCATCTGGGCCGACGGCTGCAACGTCAACAACGTGAGCCGCGGCGCGACCGTCGGGAACGACCTCACGGTCCGCAACAACTTCGTCCGTGGCACGGGCGACGACGCGATTGCGATCAACTCCGTGGACTACAACGGCGACCAACACTACACGCCGATGTCGAACGTGACGGTGGCGAACAACACGTCGATCGCGCCGTGGGGCGGCAAGGGCGTGGCCATTTACGGCGGCAGCGGCCACGTCGTTCGCGACAATTACATGAGCGACACCGCACGCTACATCGGGCTCGGGATCGGCAAATTCGGCACGAATGGGTCGGATTTACTGTCCGCGACGGTGAAGGACAACGTGGTCGTGCGCTGCGGCGGCAACGCGTACGTGCAGCAACAACCGGCGATGCACATCGGCAACGGGGGCGACGGTCAGAGCACCGGGACCGTCACCAACGTCACCGTGTCCGGCAACACGATCATCGACGCGCTCTACGACGGCGTCGGGTTCTCGACGAGCACCGACATTTCCTTCGTCGACAATACGGTGATGCACCCGGGACTCGACGGCATCGTGATCGCGCCGCCGTTCTACCCGGCACCGACGGGCTCGGCGACCTTGACCGGCAACACGGTCACCGGGCTCGCCGCAGGCAAGGTCGCCTTCGCCAATCTCTCGAGCGGCTTCACGGCGACGGCGACGGGCAATAACTGGTGACGTCGCCGCGAATGCGATCACCAGCGCCGCGCGCGACGTGACGCGACCTTGTCGCGGAGTGCACGTCTCACGCGGGGCGTGACGACTCGCTCGTCGAGTCGAATCCGAACGATTCGACGCATTCGGTTTTGGCTCGCGTCTTGCTCGGCGGAAGGCATGATCCGAAAACTCACTGCCGGCGGGTATCGACTTTACTCGCGGAAAAAGGATCCGAAAACCGGTCGCCGTCGCAACCTGGGCACGTTCCAGTCACGCGCGGCGGCCGAAAAACACGAGCGCGCGGTTCAGTTCTTCAAGCGGCACTGAGCCGATTGAAAGCGGCGCGAGTGCCGCCGCTCAATCGCCGCAACGCGGGTCGGCCTGCTGAATGGCCGTGAATTGCGCTGCGGTGAACGGCAACGGCGGGCAGCCGTGCGTCTCTTCGCAAATGAAGTCGTACGCTGGCATCGCTTGGTCGTGGCAGGAAAAGCAATTCCCGTTGAACGCGTTGACGACGGCGGTCGTACCGCGTTGAAGGATCTGCGTGCCGCTCGCGCTGACCGACAGCGAAAAGAACTCCCAGTCGTTCGACTGCGGAGAAAACCCGACTTTGCGCTTGATCATCGCCTCGGTGGGAATGAGCTGGATGAGCGAGCCGACGGGATACGTGCCGCCGCTCGTGTCGTCTGCGACGGCGAGCGAAGCGGCTTCGTTCCCCAGCTTGTTCTTCACGTAGAAGTTCCGGACCTTCGTCCCGTTCAAGATGCAGTCGAAGTCCGCCGCGCTGGCGTCGAAGTCGAGATTGGTCGCGCCGTCCGCCTTCGCGGTCGCGCCGCCGGTTCCCTCGGCGGCTTTGCTTCCGGAACCCGCCGTCGAGTTCGAGCTGGAGCACGCCACCAGCGTGATGGAGAGCGCGAGAGCCGCGGAGACAGAAGCGGTCGCAGAGTTCAACATGGTTACCTTCGGAATGGCCGCACGATGATCGCGCCTCTTCCCGGAACCTATGCCAGAGCGTGCGAGTCCGTTACAGCGGAGAAGGACGTCCGACTCGCCGCACGGAACGCGACAAAACGCGACGGGCGCGCCACAGGACGCGCCCGATCACGAGGAGCCTTCGAACGGACGGCTCAGTGCCCGCCGTCGGGTGCGCCGGCGTCGCTTCCGCTACCGGGGCAAGCGTAGTGCGCGAACCCGGTCGAGCCCGGAATCACGAAGTTCAGCGTGATCAAGGGAACCGAGAGCGAATATTGATCAGCGGCCACGGTGACCTTCTGAGAATCGGGCGCCGATTGCCCGTTGGTGCCGCCGCCGAGCGACACGATCGACCCTGGCTTCGACAAGCCGCCCTGATTGAAGTCGTCGAGCTGCCCGATGAGCCAGAAATCGCCGTCTCCGTACAAAAAGCCGGAGACGTCCACGGGGCCCTTGGTGATGTCCGTGCACGGCAATTGCACGCCGCCGAGAACAGGCTGACCGGCAGCCGCTGCGACATCGAACGCGCCGACGCTCATCGGGCCCTGTCCATCGTCGGCCGGAGTCACGCCATCCATCAGCTTCACGGTGGTCGTGAAGAGACGAAGTGCGGTGAGTGATTCGACCTTCAGCGTGCCCTTTCCCTTGGTGAGCGGAAGAGCGCGCAGCGCGGGCGGCGGGAGGACGCCCTGCGTGAGGTCGAAACCGCCGATGAACATGCCGTACGTCAGTCCGCTCTGCGTCAGGAACCACGCCGGATTGTCCACGAAGAGGACGCGGATGTACGCCGTCTCCGGAAGCCCATCAATGTCGATCTGCGGCAGCGAATAAACGTCCGTGGTGGCGAGACCGGCGTCCGTGGGCGGCGGGTAAAAGATCGTCTTGAGTGGCTCGGTCGTGTCGCTCGGAGTGGCCGTGTCGAACGCCTGGATGATCAGGGTTCCCTGGCCGTCGAGGTCCGGCCTGTTGAGCTCCGTTATTTTTTCCGGATCGAACGAAAGACACACTTTCGCATCGGCTGCGTTCGCGGGCGCACCGCACGCGACGCCGCCGTCGGGGGTGCCGGCTTCGGCGCTGCCGCCCGAACCTCCCGTGCCGGTACCGCCCGAGCCACCGGAACCGGTCGAGCCGCCCGTCGCCGCGCCACCCGAACCGCCGTTCGTGCCGCCGGTGCCGGCGACCGTGCCGCCCGAGCCGTTCGTGCCGCCGGTCGCACTCGTGGTGCCACCGGTCGAAGTCTTACCGCCCGATGCCGACCCGCCGGAGCTTGTCTCGCCTCCGGTGGTTCCCGCTTCGGGGCTCCCGCCCGACGAGTTGTCGCTGCTGCATGCAATGGGACCCGCGAACAGCGCGCACAAGGCCGCGCCGCAGGAAATTCTGATCGTGGTGGTAAGGGACGGCGTTCTTTTCAAGGGGCTCTCCTCATTGTGTTTTCGGATCGAGATATTCGACGATGATTGGGTTCAAACCCGTTCGCCCATGTGGGGCGCGGACGGTACGAGACATACATGCTCGCGCTCGCTGCGAATCGAGCGCGACGTTGCGCTCAGTGGCGCAAGTAAGGATTCTTCTCGAAGTCGGCCTGCGGCGCCGCGGTGGGGAACGAGGTCACCGGAACGCTCGCGGGCTCGGCCTTCGACGGCGCGGGCAGCTCCCGCACGCCCGTCTCGGGGCGAACGGCGACCGGCCGACCGACGACCCGACGCCAGTGACCAGTCCTCTTGTCGGAGTCGGACTTTTCCGACTCGTCGGATTTCGCCGATGCGGACGGTTCCGCTTCCGGTTCGGCGGATGCTTCGGCGCTCGGAGTCGGCGGAGCCGGAGCGGCCGCGACCGCCGCCGATGTGACGACCTGTGGCGGCTCTTTGGCCGGCGGCATCGTCTTCGGCGAACGGAGCAAGAACCCTCCGAGACCGAACAGGAACGCACCCGCCACGGCGGCGCCCACGCGCAGACGTCGGTGCGCCGGAACGGGCGCCAACATCGTGATCTCGATCGGTTGCGGCGGGACCGAGGCGATTGCAGCTGATATCGGGACGCCGACGAACGACCCGGTGTGGCCCGTGGGCGGCGTCGAGCTTCCGTCGGGCATCGGGTGCTCGGTCGACGACGGAAGCGACGGCAAGACGATGACCTGCGAATAGTCGCGGAGCTCGGACGTGCCCGAACGTCGGCGCGCGACGTCGCGGATCGCGCCGCGCCGCGACTCCAGCTCTTCGGCGAACGTGGTCGTGACCCAGCGCGCGACGCCTTGTCGCGAACCGAGCAGGTTCGCCTGCGTCGCGGCCTTGCGGAGCGCGTCAGCCATTTCCAAGGCGGAGTCGAAGCGCTTCGATTGATCACGGTCGACCGCGCGAAGCACGATGGCGTCGAACGCCTCCGGGATCTTCGGACCCCGCGAGCTCGGAGGCGGCACTTCCTTGGAAATGACGTTGTGCACGGTCGCCGCGTCGTTTTCGTCGCGGAACAGGTGCTCGCCGGTGAGGAGGCCGTAGAGGACGACGCCCGCGGCCCAGATGTCCGTCCGCAGATCGATCTTGCCGGCGTCCTTGATCTGCTCCGGACTCATGAACTGGAGCTTGCCCTTGCGGGTCCCGGGCTGCGTACTCGAGATCCGGCTCTCGGCCTTCGCGATTCCGAAGTCGGTGATGCGAGCGACGCCGTCGACGCCCACGAGTACGTTTTGCGGCGACACGTCCCGGTGCACGAGATGAAGCGGTTCGCCGTCTTCGTCGGTGAGCGTGTGCGCCGCGTGGAGGCCCTCGAGGGTGTCGATCATCACCGTGAGGACGAGATCGAGGGGGAGATTGTCGCGGCTCCGCTTGCAGAGCGTCGCGAAGGAGGGTCCTTCCACGTACTCCATCACGATGTACGGGCTCTCGCCCTGCGTCCCGATATCGACGACCGCGACGACGTTCGGGTGGTGGATCCGCGCGGCGATGCGCGCTTCGTCGCGCAGCATGTCGACGAAGCCGGCTTCTTCGACGAGGTGCGGATGCAACACCTTCACCGCGAACAAGCGTTGAAACCCTGCTTCGCCCGCGTGCCGAGCGAGATAAACGCTGCCCATACCCCCGCGCGCGAGCTCGCCGATGACCTCGTAGCGCCCGAGGAAACGAGGACCGCTCCGTCTCGAGCGCGCCGGCAGCGGCGGGGCGTTCATCAGTACACGCCCCCGACGATGAAGCCGGCCGAGTTCCGCGTCACACTGGCGGTCGCGTGAATTCCCGGCGATTCGGCCGCCGTGGCGTCGTGCTTGCCGCTCCAGTCGGTGAAGAGCGCGATCACGCCGGTCGCGACGCCGACGACGGCCGTTGCGCCGATGAGGACGTTGGTGCGCGTCTCCTTCGACTTGCCGTCGTTGTAACCCTGCGTGGTCTCGTTCTTCTGGTACGCGTTGTGGGCCGAGAGCACGTCGAGGCCGGACCAGAGCGTCACCGCGCCGAGCCCGACCGTCGCGACGGCTCCGCCCGCGAAAATCCACGGCGAGAGCCCCTGCTTCCGACCGACGCCCTGATCGCCTTCGACGGAACCGAGGGCCGAACCCGTCGCGGCGAGATCGACGGACGGCGGCGGTTCCGGCGGAGCATCGAAGCTGAGCGTGCCGCGATAACCGGCGGCGCCTTCGGCCGGCTGAGACTCGGTTCGCGCCTTGCCGAACCCCGCCGCGACGTCGTGTTTGCCGGGAGCGAGATAGACGATGTGCGTCTGTTTCGCGTCCGGATCGGCCGCGGCGCCGTCCACGAGGATCGTGCACGCGGTGGGCTTGCAGTCGATCTCGAAGCGCATGAGCTTCTTCGCGGCTTCGTCGAGCGTCGATTTCGCGAGGTCCATGGACTTCGGGTCGCTCGCGTAGCGCTGCTGCAGCTCCTCGGCGTGAACGGCGGCGAGCTCGAGCTGACCCGCCGATACGCGCGCTCGGAGCGCGCTGCGCAGCGCTTCGGGAGCCGGAGCGAGACTGTCGGCGAGCTCGTACAGCTCGGCGGCGTCCGCGTAGTCGCCGGACAGCTCCGCTTTCTGGGCTCGAGAAAACGCGTTGGCTGCGCCGGAAACGTCGTCCGCGCGGGCCGTTCGCGAGACGGAGCTCGCCGCGAGCAGGCCCGCCAAAGCGAGGGCACCGAGCGCGGCGCGCGGTTGGCGAAGTTCGAAGGAGAACGTCGTCATGGGTTCACTTTCCTGCATCCGGGAAGGTGCACGTCGAGCCGTCCGCCGAACACGTGCAGCCCTGGCGTGGCGCATCGGGGTGACGCGGTTGAGGACACGTCGTGAACGGCTGCGTCTGCGTCACGTCGGACGCGTCCGCGGAGATCTGAGCGCCGCGAAAGACCATGCCGTAGCTGAGCGCGTTGCACGCTGTCGTGTTGGGCGCGGAGCTCGAGGTCGAGAGGATGTCCTGGTAAGTGTTCAGGTAGTCTTTGACCGTGTCGAACGTGCCGCACATGTTCGCGCAGAAGCCCAACTGCGAGAACCCTTCGAGCATTTCGTTCGGCGTGGCGACGAATACGAGCGTGCCGTTCTGCATGGTCCAGAGACCGCTCTGCGGGTCTTGCACGAGCTGAAAGGCCACCAGGCCACGGTGGATGATCTCGCGGAACCCCGGCACGGGAGTGCGCTCTCCATCGAACCAAAGCCACGATGCGTCCGGAAGTTGCGCAATCAACCAACCCCCGCGCACGTATGCGGCCGGGTCTTGCCACTTCGAATCGGGAACTTCGGTCCCCTCCGGGTCCGCGCTCAAGCTGATCGAGTCCTGGGAGATGATCCAGTGCTCTTTCTGGATCCAGGGGGCGTGGGTGTACCAATCGGTGGCCAGCGGTTGATCGATCGTCGTCCGGCAGCTCCATTGCGGCAGCGTTTGCAGGCCCGTCGACGTGTACAAGTCGAGCGTCACGCTGTCGTCGTTGTACTGCCCGTTGTAGTTGCTCACCTTGAGGACGGTACTGAACCCGCCGCGCCACATCTCGCAGTTCCAGTCGTTCTCGGAGAGACCGAACCAGTCGCCGATCGACGGAGCGGTCGCCGCGATGTTGAAGATGTTGCCGATCGAATTGTCGATGCAGTCGTTGCCGTCGAAGGGAACCGTCTGCGAGTTGGCGCAGGCGCGATCGTCGACGAGCTTGTCATTTACCTCGCAGGTCGCCGAGCGCGTGCACACGCCGTCCATGTCCATGCCGATGTTCTTCCAGGCATTGGGGTCGGGCGTGAGATACGAGAGACCCGGGTTCTTCGTATCGGGCGTCTCGTCGACCGCGCCGATCCGGAACCGGTTCATGGCGAGGTAGATTGGCGAAATGGTGGCACCCGGATCCGACTTCACGCGGTCGTTCGCGGTCGGCATTCCGGCGCTCTCGCAACCGTCTGCGGTCTTGTGGGGCCACCACGGCGCGGTCGGCCCACTGACTCCACCCTCGGTCGACCCATCCAGTGAAGACGACCCTCCTGCGCCTCCTCCGCCCGCGCCGCCCGTTCCCTTGCCACCGGTTTCCGCACCGGCTTCGTGCGGCACCATTCCGCCGGCGCCTCCGCTCGTCGTGACGTGAACCCCGCCGTCGGCTCCCCCGGATCCATTCGAGGAACCGCCGGTCTTCGCGCCGCTGGTGTCGTGCGAGACGGGAGGTTGGAAGACGCTGCAGGCGGCAGCGGTCACGAGAACAACGACGGGAGTGGTGTAGGAGACGGAGAGGAGGCGAATCTTGATCATCGGCTTCTTGCGAAAGAAAATTTACCTTCCCCCCTTTTCGAGCTCGGTCGTGCGCCGTCTCTTAATCTGGGGAGAGCTGCGTGCTTTCTTCGCGAGCCTCACGGACCCATCGAGTCTGCGACGCAACTGGCCGCATCAAGACTCGCATATTGGTCATCGTTCGCAACACCCGTTTCGTGCAACGGAAAGCGCGGATCTCCTACCTTTCCCACGTTTCGCACGAGCGGATCCAGATCGCATACGTTGTCCGAGAGGACGCGGTTTCAGCGATCGCTCGAGCGACGTCGAAACGCATTTTCGGTCCCCCGACCGGCCGTCTTTCACGTTTGCAACGTCGAAGCGTGACCGCGCTCGCACAACGCGTGGATCGTCGCGGAAGGTGCGTCGCGCGTTGTCCTTCAGCGCTGCTTGCGTCCCATTCGGCTAGTGTCACGCGGCGCTAGCGCGCGTGCGTGCGTTTTCCGATGACACGCGATTGAAAGACTTACCTACTTATGTGAAGTGTATCGAACCGTCGAACACCGGAGTGACGAATGACTCGAACGGACGGGCTGACTCCAAGCGACGGCCGCGACCGCGATCCCGCCACCGTCTGGACTCCTTCTGAAGCACTCGGGTCGACGCCCGGACGAAGCCGATTGATAGGCCGCCGCGTCCTCGTCGTCGGCGCGGGAACGAGGCCGAGCGACGCGCCCGATCCGCCCGAAGGCAATGGGCGCGCGATCGCGGTGCTGAGCGCGCGCGAAGGCGCGGCGGTCGCCTGCGTCGATCAGGACGAAGCGTCGGCGCTCGAAACGAAGCGGCGCATCGATGTCGAGAACGGAAACGCCGTCGCATTCACCGCGGACGCAACCGACGAACGGGCGTGCGAGCGACTCGTGCACGAGAGCGTCGCCGCCCTCGGCGGACTGGACGGCGTGGTCGTGAACATCGGCACCGGTTTGGGTCGCGGCCTCCAAGGAACCGACGCCGACGCTTGGGATCGAACCTTCGCCGTGAACCTCCGCGCGCATTTTCTGATCGCGCGCGCGGCGATGCCGAACCTCCGCGCGGGCGCCGCGTTGGTGTTCATCGGATCCGTCGCGGGAATGCGTCCGGGTTCGGGCATCCCTGCGTACGACGCGTCGAAGGCCGGACTCCTCGGACTTTGCCGTCACGTTGCGATGGAAGGAAGCCGTCGCGGCGTCCGCGCGAACGTCGTGGTCCCCGGGCTGATCGACACGCCGCTCGGGCGCGCGGCGACGCAGGGTCGTCCGGGACGCGGAACGACGATCATTCCTCTTGGCCGGCAAGGCACGGCGTGGGAAGTGGCACAAGCGACGATATTCTTGCTCTCCGACGAAGCCAGCTACGTCACGGGTCAGAACCTCGTGATCGACGGCGGTCTCTCGAATCTGCACTGATCGTCGCGAACGCCGCGCCGCTTTCTGAACGACCGCGAATATTCCAACGCGCGCAAATAGCTTTCAACGCCCGGCGGCTGCTGCACGTTTTTTGAACCGTTGAACGGCGTTCGATCAACTTGGTAGAAACCGACTCATCCTCGGGTGCGGCGGCGTGTTCACACGCCTTCCGTGCTGAGTGACGAGGCCCACCATTCGGACGGAGAAAAGTCTCATGCGCCTCACGTCGCGTTCGCCCCTCTCGTCACGGCGTCGCACTCACTCGTTCGAAACCGCCACGCGTCCTCGAATGCCGCCGCGATGGATGGAAGCGGCGCTCGTCGTCCTTTTTGCAGCGGCTCCGGCTGGCGCCGCGGGCACGTGGGTCGAAGCTCCACCGAATCCTACAACCGGGGGACAAGCCTTCGCCCTGTGGCTCATGACCGACGGTACGGTGCTCTCGCACGGATCGCAGTTGAACAACTGGGTGATCTTGAGCCCCGACAAGACCGGCGACTACTCGAAGGGGACGTGGAAGTCGGTGGCGAGCAGCGCGTATTCACGCGGCGGCGCACAGGAACACGTGCTCAAAGACGGCAGATTTTTCGAGGCGGGCGGCGAGTACATTTACGCCGAGCCCGGCTGCTCTTCGAATTGCGCGCAACCCGGCAACGGCTCACCTCTCTTCAAAAATGCGGAGATCTACGACCCGGTGGCCAACACATGGACCGTCGAAGCGCCCGGCCTCTACGAGATCGCCGATACCGGGAGCGCGACGCTCGCGGACGGCCGCGTGTTTTCGAGCTGCCGGACGTCGTCGCAAACGCAAATCTACGATCCGACGGCGAACAAATGGACGCCGGCAGCGCCCACGTTGCTCGGAACCGGCGACGAGAACTCGTGGGCCTCGCTTCAAAACGGCGGGGTCCTTGCCGTGGGCTACCAAAGCGCCGGCGCGGCCGTCTACGACCCGGCGACGGACAAATGGACTCGTACCGGGCCGGTGCCGAGCGGATTCAATCTCGGCGACACGTCGGGCATCTCGCAAATGTTCGACGGCAGAGTGCTCGTTTACGGATTGGGCCAACTCTACATCTACACGCCCGGACCGACTCCCACGGATCCCGGCACCTGGGCGCTCGGGCCCAAGACGTTGATGAACTACGAAGCCGAGGATGAGTATTCGGACACGTTGCCGAACGGCAAGGTCTGGTCCGGCTTGGTTTCGATGACCTACGGCCCCGGGCTCGTCTTGGAGGAGTTCGATCCGACCACGAACATGGTCACCTCCGTGCCGCCCGCGCCGGACAGGGGAAACCCCTACCCCATCGACTACGTGAACTTGCCGAACGGGCAGGTCATGATCACCGCCGAGCAGAACGACTGGATCTACACACCGGATTCGCCTCCCGACGATTCGTGGCGTCCGACGGTGACGTCGGTGGTTTTCGATGGCGGGAGCACGTACACGCTGACCGGAACGCAGATCAGCGGTCTCATCAACGGCGCCGACGAAGGCGACGACATGACGATGGCCGAAAACTACCCCATCGTCTCGCTCAAGGACGAAGGCGGCAACGTCTACTACTGCCGCTCGTTCAACTTCAGCAACATGATGCCCAGCAAGGGCAGCACGCCCGAGACGTGCCAGTTCATGACGCCGCCCGATCTTCCGCAAGGGAGTTATTCCCTTTACGTCTCGGCCGTCGGCGTCCCGTCGAAGGACCCGGTGACGTTCACGGCTGGCGTCGGAACGGCGCCGGGCAATCCGGGTTCCGGTGGGTCGAGCTCGACGGACGGCGGCACGTCGACGCCTAGCGGCGGAGCGACGAACGCCGGCGGCGCGCCGACGAGCTCCGGCGGAGCGACGAGCGGCGGCGCCTCGAACGACGGCAGCGGCGGTTTCGCCAACACGAGCGGCGGCGCGTCGAGTTTCGGCGGCACGGTTGCAGCGAGCGGCGGCGCGGCGGGGTCCGGAGGTTTCGCGACGACGAGCACCGGAGCCACCGCAGGATCGGGCGGCGGCACCGGTAGCAGCGGAGACAGCTCGAGCTGCGGTTGCAAAGTGCCGAGCCGCTCGTCGCGAACGACCGGCTGGGCCGGGCTCGCGTGGCTGCTCGGACTCGGCGCGTGGATGCGCCGGCGCAGCAAGGTCGTCAAAGTCCGCGCAAATACTCGATGAGCGCCGTTCGGTCGTCGTCCGAAAGCGTCGGCGGCGATGCGCCGGGGGAAGCGGCGCCGAGCATGGTCGGGAGCACGTCGTCGAGCGTCTTTGCTCTCCCGTCGTGCAGATAGGGCGCCGAATCGGCGAGACCACGGAGTTGCGGCGTGTCGAATGCGCACGCCGCACGGGGGTCGCCGTCGACGTCGTCGTGCGCGACGTCCACCGTCGCGCCGCTCGTCACGCACGTCCCGACGTCGTGAAGCAAGACGCCGCCCGGCGCGATCGACGCGACCACGGGACCGGTCAGATCGAGCGCGGAGTTGCCCGCGCCGGAATCGGTTTTTGCCGGCCCGCTGTGGCACGTGCCGCAATGCACTTGCCCGAATACGGCCTCGCCTTGCGTCCGAAGATCGGCGAGTGCCTGTCCCCGGATCGAATGCGTCGCGTCGGTCGACGGGGGAACGGGCGTCGGGATCGCTTCGTTCACGAACGACGCGAGCGCGTCGAGGAGCGGTTTCTGCGATGCCTCGGCGACGTCGAAGTGCCCGCCCTGCTCGAGATTGATCGTCCGGTAGTAGTCTTGCACCGCCGTTCGATCCGCGGTTCGAAACAGAAAACCGGTGTCGAGCAAACCGCCGGCGTTGGTCGGCGTGTCCCGCGGCCCCTGAGCGAATTGCCAGGTCACCGCGTCGCTCCGCCCTTCGAGGTGGCAACTGGCGCAAGCGACCCAATGATTTTGCGTGACCGGAAGATCGTCGCTGTTCGCCGAGTAAAAGACCTTTTGCCCGAGTCGAAGATCGGCCGGCATCGGATCGTCGCGAAGCGACTCGAAGCTCGCGCCGTCGGGTACGACGGACACGCCGCCGTCTCCCTCGTCGACGCGAAACGCGACGATGTCTTCGGTGTTCCGCTCCTGGACGTACAGCTCGCTCCCCGCCGACACCACACCCTCGGGCAAATGACCCGGGAGGGGTCGGACGAGCGTCGTTTCCAAGCGCCGCGCGGCATCGACGACGAGAATGTCTTCGCTGTTCGTGTCCGCGACGAACGCGAGCGCGCCGTCGTCCGAAAACGCGAGCGCGTGCGGCCCGGACACCACGTCGCCGAACGCGCCGCCGTCTCCTGGGTTTGCCTGGATCGACAAGCGCGCCGTTTGGTTTCCGGAAGCGTCGAGGATCGACAACGACGGGAACACGGTCCGCTGAAAGTCGAGCTCCGGTTGCGGCGTGTCGATGCCGAGCATCAAGTGAGCGACCCACAGCTCCGAGGTTCCGGGACGGACCAGGGCGTCGTAGACGCCGCGCACCGCGCCGTGCGGCTCGGTCGGATCGTCGCCGTCGGCGGGCGCGTCCGGATTCGGGGCGGGCGGCCCGTCGGCGAGCGCCGACGTTTCCGCGAGCGCGAGCGGCGCCGTCGTGAAGCGACTGACGCCGTCACCCAGAAAATGAGTCGCGAGCAACGTCGTGCGGTCGGCGGCCCACGCGAGCGCCCACGGTTTTCGTGGACACGTCACCCGCGCGACGACGGTCAGATCGCGGGCGGCGAGCTCGACGACCTCGTCGTCCTGGGCGCACGCGACGAAGACGGCTTTGTCGTCGGCGCTGACGACCACGCCGATCGGCTCGGAACAGACGAACACGTCTGCCTGCACGGTGAGCGCCGCCGCGTCGAGCGCGAACACGTGACCGGACCGCTGACCGGTGACGTAAACCGTGCTCGCCGTGGAGTTCAGCGCGAGCGCGCGCGGCATCACCGCGGGGTCGTAGCGTCCTGCGGTGTCGACGACCGGCGCCGCCGGCGCGAGCAACCTCTCCGCCGTGATGCGTCGGGTCGACGCGTCGAGCACGCTCACTGCGTCGACGTCCGGGTGCACGACGAAGAGCCGCGAGTGATCCGGGCTCGCAACGAGAGACGCGGAGTGCATCTGCTGCGCTTTTGCGGTGATCCCGGGCGAATTTCCGCCCCCGCACGCGACGGCGAGTACGCCGGCGATCGTCGACGACGCGATGCGACTCATCGATCGGATCCGCCGCCGTCCCTCGACGAAGGCGCCGCATCGCCAATCGATGACGGCGTGAGTGAGAACGTGACGGAATTCGCGAGCGCCGCGGGCAACCCGACGGCGGAAATGTTCGGAACGCAGTCGTGCTCGCGGTCGTACGTCGGAATGGACCCACCGTCGCTCAACGCGCCCAAGAGCGGGCCCGATTCGCCGGTGAGAGTCCGCTCGGCCATCTGAAGGCCGCCGAGGCCGAGTGGTTCACCGTCGGGCCCCGTGCCGACGTGCGTGCATTCACCGGGCCATTCGACGAGCTGGTCGTCGTTGCGATCGTCCCAGCCGTTGAGAACGAGCTTGTTCAATCGGCCGATCCGGTTTTCGATCAACGTGCGCATCGCCTGATTTCCAGGCAGCACGGCGATGAGCTCGTAGGCGTCGCGGAGCGCGCCCTGGAGCAACCCGAACCGCCGCGGCGTGAACGTCACGGTCGCCGACCGATCGCCCTCGGTCGCCCGATAGACGCGCGCGATCGGGTCG
>DATBBD010000409.1:0-3144 GCA_036271175.1 Polyangiaceae bacterium
CGATCACGGTACTGTCCACGACAATGCCGAAGTCGACGGCGCCGATGGAAATCAGGTTCGTCGATATGCCCGTCGTGACCAACCCGATGAACGCGACGAGAAGCGCGATCGGAATGTTGATCGCCGTGATGAGCGCCGCGCGCGTGTGCCCGAGGAACACGAAGAGGACGACCGAGACGAGCCCCATCCCGAGAAGGAGGTTCTCGAGCACGGTGTGCGTCGTCAGCTTCACGAGGTTGCCGCGGTCGTAGATCGTCACGATCTTCATGCCCGGCGGCAAGAGGTGGTCCTGCTCGATCTGTTTGAGCTTCTCGTGGATGCCTTTCAGCGTCTCCGGCGTCTCTGCGCCGTAGCGCATCAAGACGATGCCTTGGACGATGTCGGGCTCGCTGTCGTGTCCTATCTTTCCGAGCCGCGGCGCGGCGCCGATTTCGACCTGCGCGACGTCCTTCACGCGCACGGGCACGCCTGCCTTGCTCTCGATGACGACGTCCTCGATGTCGTGGACGTTCTTCAGTAGCCCGATGCCGCGGACGTTGTAGCTCTGCTCGCCGATGATGAGCCGCTGACCGCCGACGTTCTCGTTGGCCTTGCCGATCGCATCCATCAACTGCGTCAGCTGCACGTTGTGGCCGCGCAGCCGATACGGGTCGACGCTCACTTGGTACTGCTGCGTCTCGCCGCCGAAGCTCGTGACGTCGATGACGCCGGGGACCTGCCGGAATTGCCGCTCCAGGATCCAATCCTGCGCCGTCTTCAATTCACGCAGTCGATACCCATCGCCGACGAGCTGGTAGCGAAAGACCTCGCCGATCGCGTTCCACGGCGAGAGATCCGGATGCACGTCCTTCGGCAGCTCCACGAACTGCAGGCGGTTGATCACCTCCTGCCGCGCGTCCGAATATTTCGTGCCCCATTTGAAGTAGCACTTGATGTCGCTCAAACCGAAGAGCGACTGCGAGCGGACGTGATCGAGCCCCGGCATGCCGGAGAGCCCGACCTCGAGCGGCACCGTGACGTAGCGCTCGACCTCTTCGGCGCTCCACCCGTTGGGCTGCGTGATCACCTCGACGAGCGGCGGCACCGGGTTCGGGTAGGCCTCGATGTCGAGATCGCTGTACGCGAAGATGCCCGCGCCGATCACCACGACAGTGCAGACGAGCACCACGATGGGCATCCGCAGCGCCATCGCGACGAGCTTCTGAATCATCGGCTACATCATCCCGCTGAGGAGGATGCCGCCCGAGACGACCACGGTCTGGCCCTTCTCGACGCCGTGATCGACGGGGACCCATTTGCTCCCCTCGCCTTCGTCGACGGAGACCGGCCGGCGCTCGAACTTCACGCGCCCGTCCGGCGTCTTTCCGACTTGGACGAAGACGACCGTCTGATCGCCCATGCGGATGATCGCGTCGTGCGGGAGCGCGAGCGCCTTCTTCTCGTCGACCGAGACCGACACCGTCGCGTACATGCCCGGCTTGAGGAGGCGATCGGCGTTGTCGAACGTGCAGCGCACTTGGATCGTGCGTGTCGATTCATCGAGCTTGCCGGCGACGTAGTCGAGCTTGCTCTCGAAGATCTTGTCCTTGTACGCGACGATCTTCACCTTCACGGGCGAGCCGACGTGCACGCGCGCGAGGTCCATCTCGTAGACGTCGGCGAGCACCCACACTTTGTCGAGCTCGCCGATCGTGAAGAGCTCCACGCCCGTGCCGCCGCCGTACTGACCTTGCACCTCGATGCCCGGCGAGACGTTGCGCGAGATGACCTCGCCGTCGATCGGCGCGGTGAGCGCGAAGCCCTGCGTGACTTGCCCGCCGCCACCACCGTGGAGCGTCGTCAACTTCTGCCGAGCGCGCGAGAGCTCCGCCTTCGCCTTGTCGTAGTTGTCCTCCGCGATCTCGAAGTCGGCTTGCGAGACAGCGTGTTGGTCGAAGAGATCCTTCTTGCGGTGGTAGTCGTGCTCGGCCGCCGTCGCTTCGGCCATCGCCTTGCCCACGTCGCTCGACGCGATGCCGATGTCGGGCGAGTCGATGACCGCGAGCGGCATCCCCTTCTTCACCCGCTCGCCGAGCGCAGCGTCGATGCGCGTGATGCGACCGTTGACCGGCGAGATGATGTGCGCGACGCGCGTGTCGTCGAACACGACGCGCCCGCTCGTGAGGATCGTGTCGTCGGTGTCTTGCTCGTCGACGGGCGAGACTTCGATCTTCGCGTCGCGCATCTGTTGTTCGGTGAGCCACGCCTGACCGGGCGGCGGCGACGCGTTGTCCGCCGCGGCGGCTTCATGGCGACAACCAACCGAGAGAAGGAGCAATCCGAATAGAGCGATACGACGCAAGGCGGTCGGAAAATAGCACGACCCGCGCCACACCAAGATAAATAACGATTTCATGGGCTTGCGACCGAAACTTCGGGGCACGAAGGACCGGTGCAGGCACTCTCTCGGGACGGTACGTCTCGCTCGATGCTCAGTTCGGCGGGCGGCCGGTGGAGACGCCGGTGTCGGTCGCGATCCACTGGAAGTTGTCGAGGAGCACGCTCGAGTCGTACGCCTCGTCGCCGGTGTTCCAAACCATGAACTGGAGCGTGATCGTCTCGCCCGGCGCGACGGGCGCTTGCGTCGTGAGCCAACCGGTGGCGCCGCCGCCCGAGTCGTTCTGGCCGCACGAGTTGTCGCCGCTGATGAAGAAACCGGTGCCTTGGAGCTCTGCGTTTCCGAGCGCGCACTTGTCCGCGGGGAGCGTGTTGCTGCCCAAGCAGCCAACGGTTGCGTTCGCCGGCGAGCAAACATCGAAGAACTGGTTGTTGACGCTGACGGGGTTCTTGTTGCCGTCGAACGAGATGTTGAAGTCGCCCGCGTTGCCCTTCCACGCGGTGCTCGTGAGCCACGCGACGAACGCGTCGTTGAACGAGGTGCACACCCACTCGGGCCACTCACCCGAATAGAAGTTGAAGTCGAACGAGAAGCCCTTCGCGTTCGCGGGGACTTGGACCTTCAAGACGACGTCGACGACGTCGTTCGCGACCGACGAGCCCGGGCACGTGACGTTGTTGATCTTTGCGTTCTTCGGATAACCCGTCGGCGGATTTCCGGCGCCGCTCGTCGAGCACGAGTTGCCTTTGAACTGGCCGCCGCCGCAG
>DATBBD010000410.1:0-2652 GCA_036271175.1 Polyangiaceae bacterium
ACGTTCGGCGTGAACCGCGCGCTCGGCCGCGACGTCGAATCGAGCGTCGGCTCGACGTCCGTCACCGCGATGCGCGTACCTGCCGCCTCGAGTCGCTCTCGATGGGCGTGCGAGATCACGAAGGGGAGCTTCTCGCGCAGGCTTCCAACGACCTTCGCGAGGCGCTCCGTCGCCGCTGCACACGCGTCGCACCCGAAGAGGTGCTCGTCGACGGCAGCTGCCTCCGCCTCATTGAGCTCGCCGGCCCACAACGCTACGAGGGTGGGGTAGGGCAGGCAGGCGCTCATGACGGCTGGTCTCCCTCCATGCACCGCTGCAAATGCGCGAGGGCGCGATGCCGAATGACGCGCACGTTGCCCGCCGACAAGCTCATCGCCCGGCCGACGTCGTCGGCGTCGCGCTCGTCCACGAAGGTCGCGAGGACGACGGCACGCGCACGCGCTTCGAGCCGCTCCAAGCACTGGTCCAGACATGAGCGGTCAGCGAGCTCCCACCACGGCTCGTAACTGTCGGGGAGCGCCGTCGCGGCGGCTGCGGCGATGCGTCGCTGGCGCGCGCTACCCCGCCGCATGTCCATCGCCGTATTGCGGCACGTCCCGAAGACGTACTTGTCGAGGTTGTCGACGTCCTTCACGCGCCCGTCGCGGAGCGCCTGCAGGACGATGAGCAACACCTGCTGGACGAGATCCTCCGCGGCGGCGCCGTCGCGCAGATGGCAGAGGCCATAGGCGCGGATCCGGTTCGAGTACCGCTGGCAGAATGAGCGCTCCTGATCGGCTTCGATGGTTGTCGCATTCATCACGGCCTCCTTGCGATGCGAACTATGCGGAGCGCGCGCATCGCGAGCACGAGAAGTGCGGTGAAGAGTGGTGAACCTCGCCGGCTCGAGCGCTTCGCCGAAAATCTATCGCCGAGATGCGTGCGCGAACGATGCGCTTCACGACTCTTCACAGGTCTTAACGCGAACGTTCGCCGCGGTCGGACAAAGCTCTGGGCATCACAACCACCGTGGAATCGGAGGAGGATGCGCCATGCCCCTCAGGGATCCCGACGGCCCTCGGCTTCCGGAGCCCGTCGCGGCCTTCGTCAGCGCCGTGAACGCTCGTGATGTCGGTGCAATCGTCGATAGCTTCGCCGACCGTGCGTTGGTCAACGACGAGCTCCAGGAGCACTGGGGCCGGCAAGCGATCGCCGAGTGGGCAAGCCGACAGATCGTCGGCGTGGGGCTCTCGATCGACGTCCGTCGCGTCGTTCACAACGGTGACCACACCGTCGTGACCGGGACCGTTGATGGGAGCTTCGACAAGCGCGGTCTGCCCGATCCCCTCGTTGTCACGTTCTACTTCTCGGCGAGCGGGGGGAAGCTCGCCCAATTGCTGATCCTGCGAAATGAGCCGGCGCTCTCGTCGACGCCGTAGGGCTCCTAGAGCTCGGAAAGAAGACGACGCGCTTCGACGAGATCGGCCGTCTCGAAACCTTGCGAAAACCGTCGGTAGGTCGTCTCGAGGAGGGTGCGCGCTTCATCGCCTCGACCACGGCGTGCCCGCAGGCGAGACATCGTCATCGCCGCGCGCAGCTCCCAGCCGAGCGCGCTCTGCCGGCGCGCGTGCTCGAGCGCAAGGGCAAGGCTGCGTTCCGCGCCTTCGTCGTCGGGATCAGGCTTCACCGCGAGGAGATACCCCCTGGTTCGGAGCATCTCCGCGACGTCGAACGACTGGCCATGGCTTCGGGTCGTCCCCGCCAGGGCGGCGTCGATCGCGGTCAGCGCGTCGTTGAACTTTCCGATGCTCGCCAGACCCTCCGCCAATGCAGTGAAGAACGTGCTCTGGAGAAGCAGGTGCCGTCCCCCCTCGAGTGTCTCGATCGCGCGCCACAAGAGCGGGATGCCCGCCGCATCGCCGCGCTTGATCAGGACCTCCCCCTTCTGGGCGAGCGCGACGGCATAGTACGGGCCGAGCGAGTGCTTCTCGGCGTGCGCGAGAAGCCGTTCGACCCCGCGCTCCGCCGCGTCCAGGTCACCGCTCCAGAGGTACACCGAGAACGTGTAGATGAGGGAGATCGCGACCGTCGTCGGCTGTCCGATGAGGGCCGCGTCGCGAAGCGCGTCCGCGGCGACGCGGAGCGCGTCGTCGGCTCGCCCCAGGAGCCAGAGCGCGCGTCCGAGCACGATGAGCGTCCGGATGCGATGGTCGAACCCGAAGTACAGCATCGCTGTGCTCCGCGACACGGGTGGTGGACTCAGCGCGCTGCGCGACCGGAGCTCCGCGTCGATCTGGTCTCCCAAGAGGTGCTCGCTCGTCGCGACCATCCACTTCGCGAGCAAATGAGCTGCTGGATCGTGTGGCACTTTCGTCGCGATGGCCTCGGCGCGCCTGCCCGCCACAAGGGACTCTTCGAACTCGCCGGTTCGGGTCAGCAGGATGTGGAGAGCGCCGAGCAGCCGAAGTTGCGCATGCGGCTCGTTCACCGCGTCAGCTAGCGCGATTCCCCGGTCGAGCGCCTCTCGAACGTCAGGGCCGTTGCCACGCGTGAACATCGCGGTGATCGCGAGCGCCCCCTGCAGGTTCAGTTCGCATTGCGCGTCTCGTTCCGCAGGACCGAGCTCCGACATCGCGAGCTCCACCCACCTGTGGCACTCGCGAAGAAGCGACA
>DATBBD010000411.1:0-9688 GCA_036271175.1 Polyangiaceae bacterium
TGCAGCAGTCGGCGTCGGAGTCGCACGTCCGTTCGGCGACGGTGCTCGGGCAGGCCTTCGGGCACATGCTCGCGTCCGCGCAGGCGCCGTGTCCGCTCGTGAGCTCGACGCAGCATCCGGTGGCGCAATCCGAGTTGTCGAGGCAGTACTCCGTGCAGGTCGCGCTCGCGCCGCCGAAATCGACGCAGACGCTCCCGCCCGGCAGGTTGCAGCAATCGCCGTTTTGGGTGCAGGTGTCCTCTTCGACCTTGCAGGTGTCGGTCGTGCTCGTCGCGCAGGTGTCGTTCGTTCCGCCGACCACGCTCGCCGCGATACACCCGAACCCGGCGGCGTTACTCGGGCCGAGGCTCGCGCCACACGTGCCGTCGCTGCGACAGCACCCGTAGAATTCCGTGGATTCTGCCTCTTGTGCGGGGCAGTCCGTCGTGAGCGAGCCGGGTTGCGCGAGGGCGAGGCAGGTGCTCGCCCCGGGAGCGGTCTCCAAAGATCGACCACACTTGTTGTCGGTGGTGCAGCACGGGGGGTACTGCTTGCCGTCGGCGACTGCGCCGGTGCACGTGCTGGCGCCGCATTTCACGGGTGGGGCCACCGTGCCGGCGTCGCCGCCATCGACGACAGGTCCGCCGTCGCCAACCGCGCCGCCGCTGCCCGCCGTTCCACCCTTGCCGCCGGTAGTCGCCCCCCCAGCACCGCCGGTGCCGCCGTCTTTCGTCGTCGTGCCGCCGGAACCTGACGTGCCGCCGGTAGCGCCGCCGCCACCGGTGTGGGAAGCGTCGGGGCCCGTGCCGCTGTCGACGCCGCCGGTGCCGCCACCCGGGAGCACCTTCGGATTGTCGGGAATCGAGCCGCAACCTGGATTCGCGGCCACCACGGTGGCCAGAAGCGTGCAAACCGCGATCGAGACTCCGCGCTTTTTCATTTCACTGAGAAACGTCATCTAGAACCGCCCGCTCATTCCTGCCGACCCGAGGCCTACCCACGGAACGACTCCGGCGGTCTCCTTCTTGTGCTGGCTCGCGAGAATCAACATCGTGACGCCGGTGGCGACGCCGATGCCGCCCGCGACGAAACCGACGATGGCAATCGTGCGATCGGTGCGGGCATCGCCATAAAGCGAGCTCGCGGCCGCGCCCTCGCTCGCGTTGCACCAGTTCTTCTGGCCGTCGGGGCCTGCTTGATCGCACTTTCCGTTGCCGTCGTCCGTCTTGCTCTTCGCTTGAAGGGCGAACACCGTGCCGAGACCGAGACCGACCGCGCCGACTCCGAACCCAACCCACATGAGCGGCGGAAGCGGATGTGATTGATCCGCTTCGGGCGGGGGCGCCGTCGGCACGAGCGGCGTCGGTGACACGGCGAGCGGCGCCGTCGGGGTCGCCGGTGCGACTGCTTCGGGCACCGCGTTGGCGGAGGCGTGCAACGTGAGCACGACGGTTTCGCTGCGCCCCTCGCGCACTGCGACGCTGCTGACGGCGCTGTCCATGCCTTCTGCGGTGGCTTCGAAGCGATGATCGCCCGGATCGACCGGGCGCGGAACGCCGAGGAGCGCCGGGGGAACCTGCACGGCGTCCATGGTGACGATCACCGGTTTCGGTCCGGCACCTTGCACCACGACGCTCACGTACGGCATGCGCGGATCGAGCGCCTCGAGCTCCTTCTGTGCGTTCGCCTTCGCGTCCTTGAAAGGCTGCGGCGAGTTCGCGGGAAGATCCTCGTTCGCGATCTTGATGTACGCCTCGCGCGCCTTCACGAGGGCGTTCAGCTTCTCGAAGGAGCGCGCCATGTACAGCAAATGAACCGGGGAGTGCACGAGCGACTCGGCGCGAGTGAACAGATCGATCGCGTCCGCCCAGCGGTGCTCGGTGAATGCCTGCGCGCCCTCTGTCGCCGCGGCGCGCGCGCCCGAGCGCGCCTCGTCGGACTGCGCGACGGCCGGCGACGCGATCGCGAGACCGTACAGCAGCGCCGCGCTCAGAACCCACCACCGCGCTCGCTTCGAACCTCGTCCAACTCCCATGACGCGCGAGCGTAGAGCGCTTGTCGTCGACAGGGAACCCTTTCTCGTCGACCTCGCGCGCTTCGGATGTCACGCGAACGCGTCCGCGCGAGAGCGTCGCGCGATCCATCGTGTCAGCCGCGATCAGCAGCGCGATTTTCAGTAACCGAAATTGAGGTCGTGATGCCCCTTGGGCTTCGCCGACTCGCCCACTTCACGCGGACGATGCGTCGGATGCGTCGGGACTGGAACGCCGTTGGGTTTCGCGACGGAAACGTCCGGCGCTGGTGCGACCGCTTGAGTGGACGCGGCGGGCCGCTCGCTCGCGGCCGGCACGGGCAGAGGCGTGGGTTCCGAGGTCGCGTTGGTTTTCGCGCTGGCCGTCACTGCCGCGGGCGGCTCGGCGGCGACGGTCGCGCTCGACGGACTCGCTCCGGGATCGGGGGAATGCGCGGGGCGGGTCAACGCGTAAGCCGCGATGCCCCCGCCGACGAGGAGCACTACGCCGAGCGCGGTCGCGCCGAGAACGAGGCCCGAGCCCGCTGTGCGCGGAACCGTCGCCGGCGTGTTCGCCCAGGTGTTCACCGTCGGCTGCACGGGCGCCGCGGACACGGCGGTTGCCGGCGTCGTCGAAGGCGGCGCGGAAACGCGTCCGCCACTCGCGGTAATGGGCGCACCGACCGGGGTGTTGAGGCCACGACCGGCGGAGGCGCGTGGCACCGTGGCCGCGACGATCGCTTCGAGACTTTGCTCGGGAGGGACCGAAACGGCGCTGCCGCTCCGCTCCCATTCGTCGAGCGCCGCGATGAAGTCTTGTGCCGATTGAAAGCGATGCGCCGGGTCGCGCGCCGTCGCTTTCATGATGATGGAGTCGATGCCGGGGTCGAGGTCGGGAACGACTTGCCTCGCGGGGATCAACTTCGCGAGCGCAATTTCGAAGAGCAGCTGATTGAAGGTCTCCGCTTCGAACGGGAGACGGCCCGTCACCATCTCGTAGAGAATGATGCCGATGGCATAGACGTCGGTGCGGCGATCGATATCGGTGCTTCCGGTCGCTTGCTCCGGCGCCATGTAATGCGGCGTGCCCATGAGCGCACCGGTGCGCGTCATACGCGAGCTCACGCCGCCTTCTTGCTCGGCGAACTTCGAGATCCCGAAATCGATGATTTTGACGTAGTCGCGCTGCCCGGCTTTTTCCTTCAGAATGAAGATGTTGTCCGGTTTTAGATCGCGGTGAACGATGCCCGCGACGTGCGCCGCCGCGAGGCCGCGCAGCACCTGGCGAATGAGGACGATGGCCTCCGACGGAAGCAGACGGCCGCGCGCCTTGATGCGCTCGGTGAGCGTCTCGCCGTCGAGATACTCCATGACCATGTAGCGTTCGCCGCTCGGCAACGCTCCGAGGTCGAGGATCTCGAGGATGTGGTCGTTTCCGACGGTACCGGCGACCTGCGCTTCGCGCTCGAAGCGTTGGACCATCTCGGTGTTCGACGCGACACCGCCGTGAAGAAGCTTGATCGCCACGCGACGGCGTATCCGAAGGTTCTCCCCTTCGTAGACGGCACCCATCCCTCCCTCGCCAATGACGCGGAGGATCCGATACTTTCCGTCGATTACCTGCCCCAACTGGAGCGACATCGTGCCTCTTATTCGTACTGCGTAATCGCCTACGATGTTAGAGCGACTTGGCTGAGGCGGTCACAATGAAACGCCGCGACGGCAATTCCGTCACGAGCGGATCGAGCGGGATCAGCTCGGACCACCGTAGAACGCGATCTGAAACCCGCCGGTGACGAGCATCGCGTTCAATGAAGCGCTGAACTGCTCCGTCACTTCGACGACCGGCCCACCCGAGAAATGATCGCCGAGCCGAAGCGGCTCGTAGAGCACGCCGAACGCAACGAAGGCCATCGCGCCCCCGTCGCCGGAGGTGAGGCCTTGCTTGGTGATCTTTTGTGCGCCGCCCCCGAAATCGCCGATGAGCGCGAGATTTTGCCAAACGCCGCCCTTGGCGAAGAGCGGGAACCCTTCGATGTGCAGGATGAAGTCCCGAGCGACCGAGGTGTAGCCGTGACCCGTCGTCGTCGAGGACGCGTACCCGACGCCGAACACGAACCAATCGCGGAGCGCGCCGCCGAGCCAGAGCGCGCCGGCACCCCCTGCGGCGGCACCGAGGTTCGCCTCGTACGCGGGATCGTTCAGCTTCTGGACGTCGTTCGGATACCCGGACACGCCGCCGAGCGCGACGCCGAGGGAGAGGCCGATGGCAACGTCCGATCGACGGAGCGCGCGACCCGGGTCGTAGCTGCCTTCCCATTTGTCGGCCCACTCGGCCTTGTCGGCGAGCGCGCTCTCCGCAAAAAACGGAAGCGCACAGAGGACGAGTAGGCCGGCGATCTTCGACGTCGTCACGAGGGAGACCGAAGCTAGTGGCGCAGCCCAAAAGTCGCAATCGTCGCGGCCACGGCGGAACGCGAGGGTAGCCATTTGCGGCGAAGTCGCGGCCGACGAGGCCCGGAAATTGGGCCAATTCGCGTCGATCATGCCACGCCGGAACCGTGGTCGTGCGGGCGCGAAGCGTGGGAGCGATGGTCGGCGCGCTGGTTGCGCTGGGCGCCGCCGGCGGCTGTTCGCACCGTTCGAACGAGGTTCGCCTCGAAAAGCCCGACGACGAGGACGTGCCGATCCCGGTCGTGCCGGAGCCGGCGGAAGGCGGACCACGACTCGGCGCCGTCGCGAACTCGACGCCGATCGTCGATCGACCGTCGCACCGCGGCACCGTGCTCGGCTATCTGCATGCCGGCGACACCGTCGCACGCGCCGAGCAACCGTTTTCGCGCGTCGGATGCCGCGGCGGTTGGTACGCGATCCGTCCGGTGGGGTTCGTGTGCGCGGAGTCGACGGCGACGACGGATCTCGCGCACCCGACGCTGACGGCGATGTCGCTACAGCCGAAATTCGGCGAACCGTTGCCGTACACGTACGCGCGGACGACTCGCGACACGAGCATCTACGAGGTCGACCCGGCGAGCGACGCCCGCGTTCGCCCGCTGTCTGCCCTTCGCGCGCGAAGCGGACTCGCCGTCGTCGGGTCGTGGACCGCGGCCGATCCGAACGGAACCGCGCTGCACCTCGCGATGATGACCGACGGGCATTTCGTCGACACGGCCGATCTCGAAACCGCCGCGACGAGCCGTTTCGCCGGCGTGGAACTCGGCGAACGGGCAGAGCTCCCGATGGCCTTCGTCGTGAAGCGCGGCGTACGGCTCTGGTCGCTCACCGGGGACGAGCCCGCGCCGCGAACGGCGCTCGACTATCACGACCGCGTCGCGCTCACTGGACGCTTTCGCACCATCGGCGGCGTCACGTTCTGGGCGAAGAACGAGCGCGAATGGGTACGCGAACGCGACGTCACGTTGGTGCGCGAACGCCACGATTTTCCGTCCTTCGTCGACGGCGACCAGAAATGGATCGACGTGAGCGTCATCACCGGGACGCTCGTCGCGTACGAAGGGAAGAAACCGGTCTTCGTCACCTTGGTGAGCGTCGGAAAAGATCGTCTCGGTGCGCCGGAGAGCGACGCCGCGACTCGTCGCGGAGAATTCGCCGTCGTGTCGAAGCAAGTGACGTTCGTCGGCGCGGATCCGGCGACGCTCGCCGACGGCGTGTCGATCTACGACGTGCCGTGGGCCCTCGGGCTCGAATCGGGGCAATCGCTCGTCGGCGCCTACTGGCACGATCGCTTCGGCATCGAGCACGGCCCGGGAAACCTCGAGCTCGCGCCGTCGGACGCCGCGCGTCTCTTTCGCTGGGTCGACCCCGCCTTACCCGACGGTTGGCACGGCGTGAACGGCAAACCGCACGACGGAAAACCGACGATCGTCGACGTCAGAAAATAGGGCACGCGCATCGGTCGCGGGCGTCACTGTGGGGACGTGCGCCGCGCGGTTCACGCTTCTGCGACGAGCGCGACGCCATTCGACGTTCCGATCCGCGACGCGCCGGCGCCGATGAGGAGGCGAGCGAAGGCTGCGGTTCGAATGCCACCCGCCGCTTTCACGCCGGCTTTGCCGCCGACGGCAGCGGCGAGCACCGTGACGTCTTCGAGCGTCGCGCCGCGAGGGCCGTAACCCGTCGACGTTTTGACGAAGTCGGCGCCCCCGGAAACCGCGGCGTGCGCGGCGTGTCGAATCGCCTCCGGCTCGAAGTAACCGGTTTCCAGAATGACTTTCAGCGTCGCTCGCGGAATTGCGTCGCGCACGACGCGAACGTCGCGCTCGACGGCGTCCCAGCGCTCCGCGCGCGCGAGCCCGAGCGGCATCACCATGTCCACTTCATCGGCGCCGTCCTCGACGGAACGGCGAGCCGCTTCCGCCTTCACTTCGGACACTTCCGTACCGTGTGGAAAACCCGCGACCGTGACGAGCTGCACGTTCGTGCCGCGAAGCCACATTTTCGCGCTGGCGACGAAGACCGGCGAAATGCACACGGCGAAATGTGCGTGGCGTGCCGCATCCTCACAATGTCGCTCGACGTCGGCCGGCGTGGCGTCCGGTCGAAGGAGTGTGTGCTCGACGTAACTCGCGAGGCTCATCGGAGAGCATGGTACAAGCGGCGAAGCCGTCGTGATCGCCGAAGTGACAGAACGCCTCGATCGCGCCGCGCATCTTCGCCGAGATACCGACCGATTGATGGCGGCGCTCGACTCACCGAAGACGCTGTTCGTGCCGGTCTACCGCGACCAGAACTTCGTCGCGGCTGGCGCCAACGTCCGAGCCTTGCTCGTCCCCGGCGATCGAGCTGCGACACTCATCGACGTCGCGAGCGAAATCGTGTGGCTCGGGATCGTCGGAGACAAGAACTGCTTCGCGCTCGATCTTTCGAACCTTCCCGAGCCGCTCGAACATCCGGCATTGGCCGGGGTCGCGGCGCTCGCCGATCTGCGGTTCGTCGGCGGCCTGCTCCCGGCCCTCGAAGCGGACATTTTGGTTTACGCGCGCGGCATGTTGAACTGGCACCGTCGCCATCATTTCTGCAGCTCCTGCGGGCAGCCGACGAAGCCGCGCGAGGGCGGTCACGTCCGTTTCTGCGAAGCCGAAGACTACAAGCACTTCCCGCGAACCGATCCGGCGGTCATGGTCATCGTTTGCCGGGGCGACCAATGCGTGCTCGCGCGACAACCGGGTTGGCCGAAAGGGTTCTACGCGGTGAACGCCGGCTTCATCGAACCCGGCGAATCGGTCGAAGACGCCGCCGTTCGCGAGGTGAAGGAAGAGCTCGGCCTCGACGTCGGCGATCTGCGGTATTTTCGGTCGCAACCGTGGCCGTTTCCGTCGTCGCTCATGCTCGGCTATCGCGCCGAGGCGACTTCCGACGAGATCCACGTCGATCGCGAGGAGCTCGAAGACGCGCGCTGGTTTTCTCGCGACGAGGTGAGAAACCCCGTCGGGTTCGCGACGCCCCCACCGTATTCGTTAGCCCACCACTTGATCCGGGCATTTCTCGACGAGAAGTGACGAACGTCGCAGACGCGGCGTCACATTCTCGAAACCGGCTTTGGACGGCGGCCGTACGACACTAGCGAGACGACGACGATGCCGAACGCGAGCGACAGGCACGGTTGCCGGAGGAATTTAGCGTGACTCGGACGAAGAGTCGTGCGATTCAAAACGCCGTCGGACCGTTCCACTCGAGGGATTTTGTGCTGCAGCAGAGATGCAAACGGGTTCATCGCGCAAGCAGCCGGCGCCGCGCAACATGACGGATGATGGCTCGACCCTAGGCGCTGAAGGCCGCTCCCGGCTCAGCCTGATCATTCCCTGCTTCAACGAAGAGAAGACACTCGAGATCTGCATCGAGAAGGTCCTCGCCATCGCGGGGTCGGACCTCGAGCTCGAGCTCATCATCGTCGACGATTGCTCGACCGACGCGAGCCTCGCGATCGGTAAGAAGCTCAGTGAACGCATCCCGGGGCTCGTGGTCTTGCACCACGAACAGAACCAAGGAAAAGGCGCCGCGCTCCGCACCGGGATCGCCCGCGCATCGGGGGACTTCGTCGCGATCCAGGACGCCGACCTCGAATACGACCCGATGGATCTGAAGCGGCTGATCGTGCCGCTTCGAAACGGCGAAGCCGACGTCGTCTTGGGCTCGCGGTTCTTATCGTCCGGTTACCATCGCGTGCTCTATTTCTGGCATTCGCTCGGGAACCGCTTCCTCACACTGCTCTCGAACATGCTGACCGACCTGAATCTCTCGGACATGGAGACCTGTTACAAGGTGTTCCGCCGTGAGGTGATCCAGGGCATCAAGATCGAAGAAAACCGCTTCGGCTTCGAGCCCGAGGTCGTCGCGAAGATCTCGCAGCAGCGGCTCCGCATCTACGAGATGGGGATCTCGTACAAGGGTCGCACGTACGCCGAGGGCAAGAAGATCGGCGTCAAAGACGGCTTCCGCGCGCTGTACTGCATCCTCAAGTACAACCTTCACAAGGCGCCCTGGGGCATCCAGTTCTTCTTCTACATCTTCATCGGCGGCTTTTCCGCGCTGGTGAACTTGCTGTTGTTCGTCATGCTGTATCGCCCCTTCGGCGTGACGGCGGCGGCGCTCACGGCGTTTTTCCTCGCCGCGTTCGTGAACTACTGGCTCTCGATCAAGCTGCTGTTCAAGCGCTCGGCCCGGTGGAACTCGAGCATGGAAATGGTGCTGTTCCTTGCCGTCGTGGGCTTCGTCAGCATCGTCGACCTGATGTCGACGAAGTTCTTCGTGGCGATCGGCCTCAACATCGCGGTCGCCAAGGCGGGGGCGACCCTGATCGGGCTCGTGCTCAACTTCGCAGGACGCCGCCTCGTCGTGTTTCCGGAAAAAGCGAACCCCGACTGGAAGCCGCAGAACCTCGAATAGTCGCGGCATCAGGGCGGCTGCTCGACTCGGGGTCCACGGCATTGCCTGCCGCGTTTATTGTTTGGACACGGGTTCCCCGCTCGTTCTGACCAGCGCGTTGGACGCTCGGCTCGGGGATGTTCGTCGCACGGCGCGATCCCGTTCGATGATCGACGGAAACGGTGTACGGTGCTTGCCGTAAGGGATGGTCGGGCGTGCGCGGCAGCGGACGTCGTAATCGACGGCACCGGGTGTGACCGTTTTCTCGGAGGAGAACAGTGATGGGTAGGTACGATCGAAGGCTTTTGCGGGTTTCTTCTTGGCTCGTGTGCGCGACCGTCGCGGCGGGCTTTTCCACTGCGGCGTGCAGTTCGTCGTCGAGTGGCGGCGGCGAGCCCGACGGCAGCACCGGCGGTGAGAGTGGCTCGGGCGGCGCATCGAGCGGCGGCGCTATCGGCACGGGTGGAAAGACAACCGGCGGCGCTCCCGGAACGGGCGGAGCGACGAGCACTGGCGGAACGACCGCGGCGAGCGGCGGCACCACGAGCACCGGTGGAACGACCGCGGCGAGCGGCGGAACGACGAGCACCGGCGGGACCACGAGCACCGGCGGGACGACGAGCGCGGCGAGTGGCGGCACGACGAGCACCGGTGGAAAAGACGGCGGCACGACGAGCACCGGTGGAAAAGACGGCGGCAATGACGCCAGCGACAGCGGTTGCGTCGACGGCGAATCCCTTCCGGCCCCCACGATCCCCGGCGATAGCACCGCGATCGCCGTGCCGAACGGGCTCACGTTCCTTTATGGCTTCC
>DATBBD010000412.1:0-8471 GCA_036271175.1 Polyangiaceae bacterium
ACAAGATGAGGAAGGCCATCGTCGAACCGGTCTTCGGACAGATGAAGGAATGCCGCGGGCTGCGACGCGTTCTATTGCGCGGCTTCGCTGCGGCGAACGCGGAGTTCCAGATCATGGCGCTCGGTCACAACGTGCTGAAGCTGTTTCGCTACCGGCCCCGCCTGCTGCCCGGGCCCGCCTGAGCCCTCACCCCCTTGCCCCTTGCGGGGGAGCTCGAGGGGAGCGCGCTCCCCTCGAATGGGACCATCACGACGGAGTTCCGTCGGGCTTTGCCCGACGGACTCCTAGGCCCTGTACGACGCTCTCCGCCCCCTCGAGCCCGCACGCGTGGCGAAGCGACGAACAGAACTGGTGCAAGCGAGCCACCGCGAGGCAACCCCTCGCTCCTGCCCTCGCTCTAGCTCCGCCTCACGCGTTTTCTCGCTCACTCACGCCGCGCAGAACCCTTCGTAGTCGATGTAACTCTTGATGGTCGGATTCTCGCCGCACGCGGGGCAGGCCTTGTTGCGGCGGAGCTTGAACGTGCGGAACGTCATGCCCATCGAGTCGTACTGGAGCAAGCGACCGACGAGCGGGTCGCCTTTGCCGAGCAGGAGCTTCACGGCCTCGGTCGCTTGGAGCGTACCGATGATTCCGGGGAGAATGCCGAGCACGCCCGCTTCGGCGCACGACGGCGCGAGGTGCGCGGGCGGCGGCTCCGGATAGAGGCACCGGTAGCAGGGGCCCTCGAACGGCTTGAACGTCGTGACCTGGCCGTCGAAGCGGAAGATGGAGCCGTGGACGACGGGAACCTTGTGGAACAGCGAAGCGTCGTTCACGAGATAGCGCGTCGGGAAGTTGTCGCAGCCGTCGACGATGACATCCCAACCCTTGAAGATGCGATCGACGTTGCCGCTGTTGACGCGCTCCTGGAACTTCACGACCTTCACGTCGGGGTTCAAGTCGCGAATCGCGATCTCGGCGCTGTCCACCTTGGCCATGCCGATGCGTGACGTCGCGTGGAGCACCTGCCGCTGCAGGTTCGACGCGTCGACCGTGTCGGCGTCGACGAGGCCGAGCGTGCCGACGCCGGCCGCCGCGAGGTAAAGAGCCGCGGGGCAGCCGAGCCCGCCCGCGCCGAGGAGGAGCACCTTGCTCTCGAGGAGCTTCGCTTGCCCCTTTTCGCCGACCTCCGGCAAGAGAATGTGCCGCGAGTAACGGTCGCGCTGCGCGTCCGTGAGCTGGACCGGAAGTTCGACGGGGTAGCGAAGATCCTTCCAGCGCACGAAGCCGGGGTTCGCGCTCGTGACGTTGGTGTAGCCGAGCTCCGTGAGCGTCTTCGCGGCGAACGCGCTGCGGGTGCCGCCGGCGCAGTACACGACGATCTCCGCGCTCTTGTCGGGGAGCTTTTGCTCCGATTGCATCTCCAGGAACCCGCGCGGCACGTGGATCGCTCCCGGGATGAAGCCGTCCTTCACCTCGTCCTTCTCACGCACGTCGACCAGTACCGGCGGCTTGTCCGACTCGAGCCGCTTCTTCAAGTCGTCGAGTGAGATGAGGCGCGTGGTCTTCCGAACGTCCGCGAACAGGTCCGTATAGGTCTTCGACATCGAGGCTCCCAATAACCGCGTTTTCCGATGGGGAAATAGGTGACCCCTAATATTGGTCTCGGGGGGCGGTCGTCAACCCGGCCGGAGTGGCCGGAATGCTTCCAATCTCGTCCTGGATGGTGCTCCGGGAGTCAAGTCGACGCCCTCAGTTTTTCGGGTTTTTCGAGCTCTTTACAGAGGGCGCCCGCGTCCGCGGGACGTTCTCCACGTGGGCGGCGCGCCGTCGCGGCGAGGTTGGCCCAGAACGGCGACGTCCCTTGGTCGTCGCCACCCGCCATCACGCGGTCGACGAGGACGCCGAAGGCGAACACGTCGTCGTCGGGGGTTGCCGATGCGGCAACGGCAGCGGTGCGCTCGGGCGACACGTAGCCCGGGGTCCCGCCGATCATCGGCTCACCCGCTCGACGAGCAGAGCCGAAGTCCGTCAACACCGGCTCGGCGGGCTCACGCAAGAGCACGTTCTCGAGTTTCAGATCGCCGTGCACCCAACCTGCGGCGTGGATCCGCGCCAGCACGCGAAGGAGAGGCGCGAGCCACCGTTCGAGCGGGAGCAGCGCACCGGGCTCGCGGCGCCGAACGTCGGAAGCGGCGCCAAGAGCGGCCCATTCCAGCGCAATGAGCCCCTTGTCGGGGTCGGCATCGAAGACGCGAACGACGCCCGGTCCGGCGAGCATGACCGCCGTCCGCGCTTCCGCGACAAGCCTCGCGCGATCGGCGGAGGGTCGATGATACAGCTTGAGCGCGAGGGGTCGTCCGAGCGAGTCGTCGAAGGCCTCGTAGACCGTCGCGGCCCCGCCTCGCCCCGCTTCACGAAGGATGCGATAGGGCGTCACCGGGCGACTCGGCCGCGCCAAGGTCGGCGCCGCATCGAGTGGGGGTGGCGCAGCGAGGCCGAGGTGGGCCCGGTAGCGATCGTGACGCTCGCGAGCTCCCGGCGCGTCGATGTCGACCGCGAGAGCGCGCTCGACGAACGCGAGTGCCTGAACGACGTCGCCGCGCCGGGACGCTAGATCCGCGCGCGCGACGAGCGCGACGGGCGTCGTCTCGTCCGCCAAGGTGGCAATGGCCCGCTCGAGGTCGCCGCGATCGGCGAGCTCGCGCGCGGTCCGAAGCTTGTCGCCGGGGTCGTTCACCCGAGCACCTCGAGGATCGCGGGGCCGGCGCGCGCGAGTCGCACTACGTCGTGCTTCGCGAGCTCTATCGGCGTGTTCACCTCGAGCGCCCCGAGGATCGCCCGGCCGTGGGCCGACGAGAGCTCGACCCATCCGTCGGACGCCACCGCGACGGTGAACTCGCCGATCCGAAGCGGGCCGAGCGGCGCTTCCACTCGCCGTCCGGCCACCACGATGGTCACACCTCCCGCTGCACGCGGCTCGACGAGCACCGGGACTTCGCCGCCGAGGAGCAAATCGAGCCCCGCGCCGAGGTCGAGACGCGCGACGCGGAGGCCGCGCAGCGTCGTTCCGTTCGTCGAGCCCGGGTCGACGACGGCGATGCCCGTCGCGCCGCGGGCGACCTCGAGGTGCAGTCGGCTCACCGCCGGCGAGCCGAGCGGAATCGTCGCACCCTCGCGACCCAAGGTCACCGCGTCACCGAGAGCGACGTCGGCGCGCACGCCGGCGATCATCAGGTTCACCGTCGGGCCGGCGATCCGGTTCCGCTCGACGTCGCGTGCGAGCCGGTCGAAGCGTTCTTCGCGTGTGGCAAGCCGGGTTGCCATTTCGAGAACGCGGCGGCGCCGCCCGAGGCCGTCGAGTTCGATGAGCCGCGAATGGAGGTTGTCGAGCCGCTCGAGCCGTCGCTCACGCGCGCGACGGCCGTCGAACGTCGCTTCGAGCGTGTCGATGGCGCCCGCTTCGGCGAGAGCGTCGAGCTCGCCGTCCTGGTCACCCGCGAAGGCGAACGCCTCCGCGGCGGCGAGCGGCGCGCCGAGCGATTCGAGCTCGCGCGCGAGCCGGATCGTTTCGCTCTTCGACCATTCGAGCTTGCGCGAACGAAGCAAATCGAGCGCGAGCTCGGCGTGGAGCCGGCCCACGCGAGCGGCGTCGGAGGGCGGCGCCGCGTCCCGCGCGCGGTCGAGCAGCGCGAGCCGCCGGAGGGGATCCGGCTCCGCCTTCGCGCGGCGGAGATATTGAACCGCGGCGTCCGTTTTCCGACGAAACAGCCTGGAAAGGCGGGGAAAGCGCGAAAAACGAAACACTCGCATCACTCTACGGGAGTCTGGATCGAACCGGGAGCCGCCGTCCAAACCGGCGGACGAACGCGACAAAAGTGTTACACTCCCGGGTTCTAGGACGAGCTTTCCACGAGAAAAACGCTGCCATGTCCACCAAACGCCTCGGCGAACTCCTGGTCCGCGAAAAACTCATCAGCCTGCAGCAGCTCAGGAGCGCGCAGGACGAGCAGAAGAAATCCGGTCAGAACCTGAGCTTCACGCTCGCGAAGCTCGGCTACATCTCCGACGGGGAGATCACGAACTTTCTCTCGGCGCAGTACAAGCTGCCGTCGATCAACCTCGACGAGTTCGAGATCGAGCCGGACGTCATCAAGCTGGTCGGTCGCGACATCTGCGAAAAGCACAAGATCATTCCGGTGTCGCGCTCGGGCTCGGCGTTGATCGTCGCGATGGCCGATCCGACGAACCTCCACGCGACCGACGACGTGAAGTTCCTCACCGGCTTCAACGTGGAACCGGTGGTGTGCAGCGAGACGTCGATCGCAGCCGCCATCGAGCGCTATTACAGCGCAGGGCCGTCGTACGAAGAGGTGATGGCCGACTTCGGTGTCGGCGACGAAGACATCGATTTCAGCGCCGACGAAGAGGAGGTCAACGTTCTCGAGCTCGAGAAGGCGAGCGAAGACGCCCCCGTCGTCCGGCTGGTGAACGTCGTGCTCTTGAACGCCATTCGCAAGGGCGCAAGCGACATTCACATCGAGCCCTACGAAAAGCGGATGCGCGTCCGTTACCGCATCGACGGCGTGCTCCACGAAGAAATGACGCCGCCGCTCAAGCTGAAGAACGCGATGTCGAGCCGTTTGAAAATCATGAGCCAGCTCGACATTGCCGAGCGTCGCTTGCCGCAAGACGGCCGCATCAAGCTGAAGCTCGGCAAAGACCGCGAAATGGACTTCCGCGTGTCGGTGCTCCCTACGATGTGGGGCGAAAAAATCGTGCTCCGGTTGCTCGACAAGGGAAACCTGCAGCTCGACATGACGAAGCTCGGCTTCGATCTGAAACCCCTCTCCGACTTCAAGTGGGCCATCGGGCAGCCGTGGGGCATGGTGCTCGTCACCGGTCCGACGGGTTCCGGCAAGACCACGACGCTCTACTCGGCCCTCACCGATCTGAATCAACCCGACGTGAACATTAGTACCGCGGAAGATCCCGTCGAGTACAACTTGCACGGCATCAACCAGGTGCAGATGCACGACGAGATCGGGCTCAATTTCGCGATGTCGCTCCGGTCATTTTTGCGGCAAGACCCGGACATCATCATGGTCGGCGAGATCCGCGACTTCGAAACGGCGGAAATCGCGGTCAAGGCGGCGCTCACCGGACACTTGGTGCTCTCGACCCTGCACACCAACGACGCGCCGGCGACCATCTCGCGCCTCCTGAACATGGGCGTCGAGCCGTTCCTCATCACCGCCAGCGTGAACCTCGTGCTCGCGCAACGCCTCGCGCGGAAAATATGTGCCGATTGCAAGCAACCCTTCGCCGCCGAGCTCGAGGTGCTGCGCGAAGTCGGCTTCGACGAGGTGCAGCTCACCCAGCCCGTCTACAAGGGCATCGGTTGCGCGACGTGCAACGGCTCCGGCTACAAGGGACGCATCGCGCTCTACGAAGTGATGCGGTTCGACGAGGGCCTGAAGGAGATGGTGCTCCAGGGCGCGTCGGCGGCCGAGCTGAAGACCGCGGCCATCAAGAACGGGATGAGCACGCTCCGGGCGAGCGGGATCCGCAAATGCATCGAAGGCGTGACCACCACGGATGAAATCGTCCGCGTGACGATGGCGGACTGAGCGGGCACTCTCGACGCGCGACCGCGCCGACCGCGACTACAGATTTTTCTGCTGCACGGTCCACAACGTGGTGTCGGTGCAGATACCGCACTTCGAACCGAGGAACAGCGCCTTCATGGTCTCGTCGCCGGCGAGCCGCCAGCGGAGCCAGCCGCCGATGGCCGTGAGGAACGCCTTCACCTTGGGATCGGTGGCTTGGCCGCCGATCGTGAGGTGGCTCGCGCCGATGATGTCGCCGTACCAAACCGGCGTGGTCGCGTCCTGGAAGTCGATGTCGCAGTTCGGTCGCGCGACGTCGCCGGTGATGAGGCCGTCGCCGCCGTTGTCGCCGCAGATGAACACCGCCGGCTTTCGGAGATTCTGATTGTCGGTGTGCGGCGCCATCGTGCCGCCGTCGAAGTGCATCGTGGTCGTGAGCCGCGGGTCGGCTGCGATTTGAAACGTCGCGACCGATCCGGCGGAGTGTCCCATGGCCGCGATCTTCGTCGTGTCGATCTTGCCGGCGAATGTGCCGCCCGTGGCGGTCCCCTGCGCCACCATGTAGTCGATCGCGGCGGTCATGTCGGCGGCCGCCGGCGTCGCGTTGTAAGCGATGACGACGAAGCCGTGCGACGCCATGTGATTGATGACCGTCGTGTAGTTGCTCGGCGTCAAAATCGCGCCGTCTCCCCAGATGACGATGGGGTTCTTCACGCCGTTCTGCCCGAGCTCCATCGGGTACACGATGGTGTAATCGTTGTTCGGGCCGGTGTTGCTGATCGTCGTCGGTGTGTCGGGACCGGGCGCGCCCGGATCGCTCACCGGCGGGAAAATGCCGGTCGCGGTGCCGCCCGAATCCGGCTCCGTCGACGTTGCCGCGTCCCCCGTGTTGGCACTGGAGCCGCCGTTCGACGCAGCGCCGCCGCTCGACGTGAGTCCGCCGTTGCCGCCCGTCGAGAGGTCGCCGCCATTGCCGTTCGCTCCCGACGTTCCACCGGCGCTTCCGCCGGTGCCGGTCGCGTTACCGCCGAAGCTCTCGTTCCCCGTTCCGACCAAGCCGCCGCCTGAATTGGAGAAACCGCCGCCGCCCAAGCTCGAGCCGCCGCCAGGCGACGGGGACGAGAGGGACGTCTTCACGGGAGCCGGGCCGCTCGTACACGCGAGTGCCAACGCGAAGGACGCCACACTGCCGAAGGAGCGCGCGCGGCGGCCGAAGCGGTGAAGGTAGGCGACGCCGTGGAGACGGTCCAAGCAGTCGGGGCAATCGAGGCAATTGAGGCAATTGAGAATGACGCGGTTCATGTGCCCTCCGCAGAAGCTCGCTCGCGACTCATAGCTCGTCGAACGGCGGCGTTCCTTGACCTTTTCCCACCAACTTATTGACGGAGGCCGCCGGAAACCCGCGGACCGAGCCGGGTCGAGCGGGCGTGCCGTCCTTTTGGTATAGTTAGAGTTCCGGGTTTTCTCGCGCGAGACATCGATGGATCAAGAAGGACTCAAGGTAAACCTCCACCAGCTCCTTCGCGCCATGATCGAAAAGGGCGCGAGCGACATGCACATCACGACCGGCTCGCCGCCGCTGCTGCGCATCGACGGCGCGATCGTGCCGCTGAAGTTGCCGCCGTTGTCGCCCGTCGAAACGAAACAGCTTTGCTACTCGGTGCTCACCGAAGAGCAAAAGATCCAGTTCGAGAAGAACAAGGAGCTCGACCTGTCGTTCGGCGTGAAGAGCCTCTCGCGTTTTCGCGCGAACATCTTCATGCAGCGCGGCGCCGTGTCCGGCGCGTTCCGCTCGATCCCCTTCAAGATCCTGACGTTCGAGGAGCTCGGCTTACCGCCGCCCGTCGCGGCGCTCGCAGCGAAACCGCGCGGCCTCATCCTGGTCACCGGACCGACCGGCGCCGGCAAAAGCACGACGCTCGCGTCGATCATCGACAAGATCAACAGTGAGACGCGCCAGCACATCATGACGGTGGAAGATCCGATCGAATATCTCCACCCGCACAAGCGCTGCATCGTGAACCAGCGCGAAGTCGGCAGCGACACCACCTCGTTCAAGCTCGCGCTCAAATACGTGCTCCGGCAAGACCCCGACGTCGTGCTCGTCGGCGAAATGCGCGATCTCGAGACGATCGAAGCCGCGCTGACCATCGCCGAGACCGGACATCTCGTGTTCGCGACGCTTCACACCAACTCGGCGATTCAAAGCGTCAACCGCATCATCGACGTCTTCCCGCCGCATCAGCAACCGCAGATCCGTGCGCAGCTCTCCTTCGTGCTCGAAGGCGTCATCAGCCAGCTCCTCATCCCCCGCGCCGGCGGCCCCGGCCGCGTCATGGCCATGGAAGTGCTGGTCCCGAACGCCGCCGTCCGCAACCTCATCCGCGAAGACAAGATCCACCAGATCTATTCGCAAATGCAGGTCGGCCAAGTCACCCACGGCATGCAAACGCTCAATCAGTCGCTCTACTCGCTCTACGCGCGCCGCCTCATCACCCTCGAAGAAGCGATGGGCCGCTCGACGGACCAAGACGAACTCAGGTCGATGATCGAAGGCAAGACGGCGAATCGGGTTTGAGATTGGGCGTTGCGTTCGCGACGTCCGGCCGACAAGCGCGAGCTCGGATCTGCCTCGAACCTAGCCAGTCGCCCGCGAACGGGGTTGGAGCAGTTGGGGCCCCGTGAGCTGCTGCGACGTTGCTGTCTTGGAGGACCAGATCGCGATCCGCGAATGATGGGCCAGGGCGACTACCGGCGAGCCCGGCGCGGGGCGCTTTCCGACGGAAGAGTCGCCCTGCTCCAGCCGTACGATCTGCACAAAAAACCAAACTACTTTCGCAACTCGAGAACTAGCTCCGGATCCTTCGGCACCAGATGCAA
>DATBBD010000413.1:0-9082 GCA_036271175.1 Polyangiaceae bacterium
TAACGGTCCCGACCGCCTCCGGAGCGGGAGCTCCAGTGGTGTCCGCACTTTCCGCGCCGCCGCTGTCGGCGCTCCCGCACCCAAAGACGAAAGCGAGGCAAAATAAGCCAGTTCCGGCGCCCGCGAATCCCCAACCCTTGCTGATTTTTCCGTCGTTCATTTCAAAATTCTCCTCGTGACAGTCACACAACGGACGCGTCTCTTTCGTGAGACCGCCTCACCACACACTCACTGCGCTATCGAGTTTGATCTCACTGCGCAAACTGCGAACTCGTTGGACGCAAGTTGCACACTTTCATCGTCGCGCCGTACTTCGGCGATCGACTCAGTAACTCTATTTCTCCTCGAATCTCTCGCTCGTGACCGCGAAAGGTACGTTCGATCTCGAACGATCGGCGTTTGCTCGCTCGGTGTGCAAGACAGGGGCCGCAGCGTGCAACGCGAACTGACGATGTTGCATAGCGGATCGATCCATCGATCGCGCGTGTAGAAGTGGCCACGCGAGAAGACATTCGCGGCCACGCGAACACGCGCTCGATCACGCGCGATGCATACGAGCGTGTTCGCTTCGCGACGTCGAAGGCGAAGCTTAGAACGCGCCTTGATACGCGACGCCGCCACCTGACGCGCCGACCCACGGCGTCGGGAACCCGCCGACCGTCTCGTGGGTCGAACGGTGACTCGTAGCGAGGATCACCGCGCCGGTGAGCGCTGCTGCTCCTCCGACGCAAACCCCCGCGAGCCCGATCGTCCAGGGCGTCTTCGTCGAGTCGTACTCGGCGCCGTTGCCGTCGCGCCGGGCGTCGCTCGCGCGCGACGATTCGATCAGCATCAAGACCAAGCTGCCGGCTGCGACGGCCACGCCTCCGCCCGCGAGCGCCCAACCCACCGGCGCGAGTGTCGACGAATCCTGCTGGGGCGCTTCGCTCGTGGCGAGCAACGACGTGGGGTGAGGCGGCGCCGCAACCGCGGGGGCCTCATTGGAAGAAGGAAGCGCCTGCAGCGCGGGGACGTCGACCTCGACGGTCTCTCCGGGCGTCGAGACGGTCACCGTCGTCGTCCAGGGCGCGTACCCGTCGGCGGAAACCGTGATCTCGTGCTTGCCGGCGTCGACGGGGATAGCGCTTCCGAGCGCGGCCTGCGCCATCTCCGCGCCGTCGCGATGAACCGTGACCCCGGCGGGGCCCGGTCCGATACGGATCGACAGCCGCAACAACGTCGGCTCGATCTGCGTCTGGCGCTTTTCCGCCTCGCGAGCCTCGGTGTCGCGATGGGTGCGCTCGGCGACCGCCGCCGCTTCGCCGAACTCGGTCCAGGCGCTCGCCGTGCGTCCGATCTTCTCCAAGCAGTCGCCGAGGTTCAACAGAATCCCCGCGCTCGCATAGAGCCGGCGCGCGGCCTCCAGCTTCGGACAGGCCTCGGCGTAGTGCCCCTCGTGCATCAACGCGCGACCTTGGTTGAAGAGCGTACGCGCCGCGGCCTGATCCTCTTCCTGTGAAAAACAGGGAAATGCGACCAACGAAGTGGCCAGAATAGTCGCCGCGAACGTCGCTCGCGGCCCGAACGAGGGGGCGCTACATGTCGTCATAGACGGATCTTTTCTCTTTCGGCGACGGCGCCGAAGGGCGGTCGCTCGGCGGGTTCTGGGGAGATGGGGGCACCGTTTGCGCCGTTTTCCGTCGTGGAGGACGTCCGTTTGCGGCCCCGGACTTGGCCGTCGACGCGCTCGGCGCGAACAAGCCGGGCGGCGCGGACTCGCTGGTCGGAAGCGGTTCGCTCGGCGTCGTCGGCGGGTTCGGCGCGGGCTCTGAGGGCGCGGGCGCGACGAGGCTCGGCGCGGGCCCTCGGGGACTGGCACCCGTTGCCTGCCCGGGTGCGACTTCCGCGGAGGTCGCCTGCGGCAGAGGCGGCTGCGCGACGGAAGCGCTCGTTCCCTCGCCCGTTTTCTGCGACGGCTGGAGCGCCACCCTTCCGGCAATGACGCCCCCGACGACCAGCGCGAGCGCAACACCGAGCAGCGGCCACTTGCGCCGCGCCGCGCCGCGTTTCGTTTGCCCGAAGTTGAGCCCGGTCCCACCCGCGAACTCGCTCGCGCCGAGGGTCGGCTCGTCGCCCCCGGTTGTCGCCGCGTCGAGAGCACGTCGCGCCGAATCGCTGAGCCCGCGACTCCGGATGATCCGCGGAACACGCACCAGAGACGGTGCCGAGCGCTCTGCCGCGAACGGCCGCAGCGCTTTCGCGAGCTCGGCCACGTCCGCGTAGCGGTCGTCTCGATTCTTCTCCAGACAATGCTGAACGACCGCGTCGAGTCCGGCGGGCACGTCGCCGCGTATCGAACGAAGCGACGGGGGTTCGGCCGTCGCGATGAGCGCGCAGACCCGCGGCAATGTCTCCGCGACGAACGGCGTGTGGCCCGTCAAAAACTCGAACAAGATGATCCCGAGCGCCCAGACGTCGGTCCTGCCGTCGATGTCGCGCGACGACATCATTTGCTCGGGCGACATGTAGAACGGCGATCCGAGCAACGCCGACGTCTTGGTGAGATCGAGGGACGCGCCGTCCTTCGACGACACTTTCGAGATGCCGAAGTCGAGCAGCTTCACGCACTCGGAGCCGTCGCTCCGCGTGATCACCATGAGATTGGCGGGCTTCAAATCACGGTGGACGACGCCGAGGACGTGCGCCTCGGCGACCGCTTCACACGCTTGCGCCAAGTAGTCGATCGCGTCGTCGATCGGCAATGGCCCGCGCTCGCGGAGGATCTGCGCCAGATCTTGCCCGTCGAGGTACTCCATCACGAGGTACGGCGCGCCGGACTCGAGCTGCCCCACGTCGATGACGCGTGCGACGTGTTCGCTCTTCACGCGCACGGCCGCGCGCGCCTCTCTCAAGAATCGACCGACCGCTTCCTCGTTCGACGCGACCTCGGGAAGCATGAGCTTCAGCGCGACGGGCTCGTCGAGATCGACGTGGCGCGCCTTCACGACGACCCCCATGCCCCCTTGGCCGAGGATCCGCTCGACCCGATACTTCCCCGCCAGAAGCTCGCCTTCGAGAACCGGCTTGGACATCAGCAGGATCCCCTTAAAGCAAATCGAATGCCGGGCCGCCCCGTCGAGCCGCCGTCGGCGCGCTCACGCGGAAAGAACGCGCTTTCCGTTGAAATCGGCGGGTCCGTCCCCAAGTGAGCGTGCAGCGTAACGCACATTCGAGCCTCCGTGTGTGCCGTTTAGTTTACGAGATTCTGGGCAAGGCGGCGGCGCGAGGGAGGCGAAAACCCCGGGACCGCTGGGTTCGGTGGCTCATTACCCCGTGGTAGCTTCCCCCGCCGTGGCCCTTCAAGTCTTCGATCGCCTGATCGCGAAGTGCGCCGACCTCCCGCGCGCCACGTTTGCCGTCGTGGCGCCAACCACCGACGTCGCTCTCGCCGGCGCCATGGCTGCGGCGGCCGCCGGTTTGATCGAACCCATTCTCGTGGGCCCGGAACACACCGTCCGCGCGCTCGGCTCGAAGCTCGACTTGGACCTGTCCAAGGTGCGGATCATCGACGCGAGCGACGACGCCGACGCCGCTCGAAAAGCGGTGGACCTTTGTCGGCAAGGCGGCGCGCAAGGGCTCATGAAGGGGAGCTTGCACACCGACACGTTGATGCACGCCGTCCTCGGACACGAAAACGGCCTGCGCACGACGCGGCGCGTGAGCCACGTCTTCGTGATCGACGCGCCCGGATATCCGCGTCCGCTCCTCGTCACCGACGCCGCCATCAACATTTACCCCACGCTCGACGACAAGGTCGATATCGCAAAGAACGCGATCGAGCTCGCCCACGCGCTCGGCATTGCGAAGCCCAACGTCGCCATCTTGTCCGCGGTGGAAACCGTGAGCCCGAAGATCACGTCGACCCTCGACGCCGCCGCGCTCTGCAAGATGGCGGACCGAAAACAGATCACCGGCGCCATCCTCGACGGCCCGCTCGCGTTCGACACGGCGGTCAGCGCGGAAGCCGCGGCCATCAAGCAACTCGATTCGCCGGTCGCCGGCGTTGCGGACGTGCTCCTCGTGCCGGATCTCGAGTCGGGCAACATGCTGGCGAAGCAGCTCGAGTATCTCGGCGGCGCGGAGCTCGCCGGCGTCGTACTCGGCGCGCGCGTCCCCATCGTCTTGACCAGTCGCTCCGACTCGGCCCGCGCTCGACTCGCCTCGTGCGCCGTCGCCGTGTTGCGTGCGGCGGCGAAATAGCCGGAGTCGCTTCCACGGCGGAAAGTTTTTGACCCTCAGCGCGAGTCATGCCCTGTTCGTTTTCGCGCTGCTCGTCGTTGGATGCGCGCGCGCCGACGCGTCGAAACCGGCCGCCGCCGCCGATCCGAACCCCCTCGCAATCTCGAGTTCGTCGGGTTCCGGCGGCGCGACGCGACCGGGCGGCGCGATGGATCCAGCGACGCCGGCGCGGTCGACCGCGACCGTACCGATCGCGACGTCCGCGACATCCGCGACTCCGCTGCTCGAACCCTGCACGGCGCGCGCCGATCACGCGGTCACGATCGTCGCTCGTCCGCACGCGGCCACCGCATTCGGGCAGCTCGATCCGGGCGATGCCGTCACGATCGAGGCTCGTTCCAGGGGGGGTTGGCTCGGATTTGATCCCGGCGTGGCTCAGGCGGCGAACGTCGGACCGTTTCGGTTGCGGTGGCTCGATCCGGCTCGGGTCGCCACGCAAGGAAACTGCGCGAACGTGCCCGAGGTATGGACTCCGCCGCCCGGCATCTGTTCGAAATGACGATGGACGACGCGATCGTCCGCGACGCGCCGCGCGCCGACGGCCGCGTGCTCGCCACCTTGCATCGGGGTGAGTTCGCCGCGCTCGTCGGTCGGCACGGCAAATGGGCGAAGGTCGAGCTCGCGACCGGCAACACGACGCTGGCTGGCTCGGGGTTCATCGCCGAAGACGCGCTCAACGTGAGCGGCGATTGCGACGCGCTGTTGAAACGGTAAGCGATCACGCTGCCTCGCTCGGTCCGGCGTCGGGCGAACCCACACCGGGCTTGCCGTCGATCCAGATCAGCGCGGCGACGGAAGAGAGCGCGGCCATCGCGGCGCACACCAGCATGAGCGCACGAAACCCATCGACGAACGCGGCGTCGAGGGCCGCGCGCAGCGCGCCGCGGAGCGGCGGAGCGAGACTCGCCGGCAATTCCGCGCCGCCGAGCGCGAGGCGTTCTTTGGCGAGAATCGGAACGAGGTCGTCATTTTGCGAAAATCTGGACACGTCGCGATCGAGCGCTGCGTTGAACCGCGAGACGAGGACGACGCCGAGCGCCGCGACGGCGAGGAGCCCCGCCGCGCGCGACACGGCGTTGTTGACCCCCGACGCGACGCCCGCGTGATGATCGTCGACCGACCCCATCACCGCCGCCGTGAGCGGCGCCACGGTGATCCCCATCCCGACGCCGAGCACCACGATTCCGGCGAAGAAGGTGCCCCAGTACGAGCCGCCGACGGACGGCACGGCGGTGAGCGCGAATCCGGCGGCGGCCACCGCGGGCCCGACGACGAGCGGTAACCGCGGGCCGTATCGCGCGACGACCTTGCCCGCCAAGCGACTGAGCACCGAAATGAGGATGACGAACGGCACGAGCGCCGCGCCGGCCTCGGTCGGCGAATAGCGCTGCACCTGGATGAGATTGAACGGCAAGAAAAAGAAAAACGCGCCGAGCGCGGCGTAGAGCAACAGCGTCAAGAGGTTCGTCCCGGTGAACGTCCGCGAGCGAAAGAGCGACAGCGGCACCATCGGAGACGGCGCGCGAGCCTCGACGACGAAGAACGCGCCGAGCGCGAGCACTCCGGCGCACGCAGGAACGAGCTCGCGCGTCGCGCCGAGACCGCCGTGAGTCGGCGCGTCGATCAACGCCCACACGATTGCGCCGAGACCCACCGTGGCGAGCACCGCGCCCGACCAGTCGAGGCCCGGGCGCGCGTCGGGGTCTCGCGTTTCCGGGACGTAGAGCGTCGAGAGCGCGACCACGGCGAGTCCGACGGGGAGGTTCAAGAAGAACACGACGCGATACGAAAAATGCGCGATCGCCCATCCGCCGATGGCCGGACCGATCGCGGAAGCAACCGACGTCGCGGCGGACCACGTGCCGATCGCGCCGGGACGCGTCGCCTCGGGATACGCGGCGCCGATCAAGGCGAGGCTACCGGGCACGAGCAACGCCGCGCCGATCCCTTGCACCGTGCGCGCGGCGATCAGCGAGTCGACTCCCGGCGCCAGCCCTGCGGCGGCGGAAGCGAGAGAAAACACCGCGGTGCCGACGACGAAGACGCGTCGTCTCCCGAGCTGGTCACCGAGCGCGCCGCCGACGAGCACGAGCGCGGCGAGCACCAGCGCGTACGACTCGACGACCCATTGGATCTGATCGACGCGCGCCGACAGATCGCGCTGCATCACCGGCACGGCGACGTTCACGACGGTGCTGTCGACGAACGCCATCGTCGAGCCGAGTATTGCGACGATCAGCGACCAGCGCGGGTCCGAGTGAGCGCCGGGGCAGGGCTTGGTCGGAGGCGCCGGCAGGACCGCTTCGAGCATCGCGCGGCGATAATCATGCCTTCAGCTCCGCGACGTGTCCTGCACTTTGCGGCAATTCGGAGGCGCTCAGGGTGATGCGGATGCACTTGTGCGCGGGTTGGTTGCTCTCTGCCGCTACCGAGCGCACCGGCACGAGCACGTTGGCTTCGGGGAAGTAACTCGCCGCGCTCTTCCGCGCGATCGGATACGCGACGGCTCTGAAGCGATGAGCGACGCGCGTTCGTCCCTCGAAGTGGCTCGTGATATCGAGCCACTGACCGTCGGCGAACCCGAGCTCGCGCAGATCGTTCGGGTTCACGAGAATGACTCTTCGGCCCCCGTAAATGCCGCGATAGCGATCGTCCAGGCCGTAGACCACGGTGTTGAACTGATCATGCGTGCGCACGGTCGTCATCAGGAGCTCGTCCTTGGCGAGCCCGTGCCGAGGAATGCCGCACACCGAAAAATTCGCCTTGCCCGTCTTGGTTCGGAAGTTCCGTTCTCGCGCGGCGTTCGGCAAATAGAAAAAGCCCGCGTGGATGCGCTCGTTGAAGTTCTCGAAACCGGGGATGACGCGCGAGACGTGATCGCGCACTCGGTCGTGATCGAGCATCGACTCCCAATCGATGGGGCCGCTCTTGCCGAAAATCGATTGTGCCGTGCGGACGAGGATCTCGGTGTCGCTCAAGAGGTGCGGTGACGCGGGCGTCTCCGAGCCGTGCGTCGGGTTCACGATGCCCATCGAGTCTTCCGCCGTCGAGAGTTGGAGCTTGCCGCCGTGAAACGCCCGCTCCGCGCGACCGAGCACCGGCAAAATGAGCCCGCACTCTCCGCCGATGAGGTGGCCGCGGTGAAGTTTCGTCGACACGTGCACGACCAGCGGGCAGCGCGCGAACGCCTCTGCGGTGTAATGCGTGTCGGGAGCGGCGCCCATCAAGTTGCCGCTGATCGCGAAGAACACCTTGAGACGGCCCTCGTGGAGCGCGTGCAGCGTCTCGACCGCGTCGACCCCGGGTTCGCGCGGCGAGCGAAAGCCGAATTCGCGATCGAGCGACGCCAGGAACGTCTCCGTCGGGTGCTCCCAGACGCCCATCGTGCGATCGCCCTGGACGTTACTGTGTCCCCGGACGCAGCACGGGCCCGCTCCGGGACGACCAATGTGACCCCCCATCAGAAGCAGGTTCACGACTTGCTGCACGTTCTCGACGCCGTTCGGATGCTGGGTGATCCCGAGGCACCAGAGGACGATCATCCGCTTCGCTCGCGCGACGATGTCTGCCGCCTGCTCGATCGAGGAGCGATCGACGCCGCTGCTCTCGAAGATCTCGTCCCACGACGTGCGGTCGAGCCCGGCGGCGAAGTCGTCGAAGCCGCTCGTGTGTTCGGCGATGAAGTCGCGATCGAGCACCGTACCGGGCGCCGCGCGGTCGCGCTCGACCAGCACCTTCATGATCCCTTGAAGGAGCGCCGCGTCGCCGTTCACCCGAACCGGAACGTAGAGATCCGTGAGTGCGACGCCCGAACCGAGGAGCGCAGGCACGAACTTCAGCGGGTTCGGATAATCTTGCGGGTTCGGATTGATGACCCGCATCAAGCCGACCTCAGGCATCGGATTGATCGAGACGATCGTCGCGCCGTGCCGCTTCGCGTGCTCGAGCGACGTGAGCATCCGCGGATGATTCGTGCCCGGGTTGTTGCCGATGATCAGGATGGTGTCGGCGTGGTCGAAGTCCTCGAGCTTGACCGTGCCCTTCCCGATGCCGATCGTGCCGCTCAGCGCCGTGCCGCTCGACTCGTGACACATGTTCGAACAATCCGGCAGATTGTTCGTCCCGAACTGGCGCGCGAGAAGCTGGAACAGGAACGCCGGCTCGTTGCAGGTCTTGCCCGAGGTGTAGAAGGCGGCTTCGTTCGGGTTCTCGAGCTTCGAAAACTCGGCGCCGATGAGCGCGAAAGCGTCGCTCCACGGGATCGGTTCGAAATGCGTGCCGCCCGGTCGACGGATCATCGGATGCGTGATTCGGCCCTGCCCGTTGAGCCAATGATCGGACTCGGCGAGCAACTCGACGACACTATGCTTCGCGAAGAACTCCGGCGTGGCGCGTCGACGGGTGAGCTCGTCGGCGAGAGCCTTGGCGCCGTTTTCACAAAACTCCGCGACCTTTCGGTGCTGGTCGGGGCTCGGCCACGCGCAGCTCTGACAATCGAAGCCGTTCTCCTTGTTGATCGCGAGAAACGTCCGGCCCGTCTTCAACACGCCCATCTCGCGCAGGCCGAACTTCATCGTATTGACGATGGCCGGAATGCCCGCCGCGGCGCCGTGCGGTTTTCGAACCGTGACCGGCACTCGCTCTTCGGGCGGCTCGCCGAGAGCGAGCGCGCGCTGCTCGTCGAATCGAACGAGCGCGGTGTCAGTCGGCGTCGGCCCGGGATCCTCGGCTTTCGCTGCCACGAGGGAGATGTAACACCGATCGACGAATCGGCACGATTTCTAGGGGCGCGCAGTGCGGCCCG
>DATBBD010000414.1:0-2344 GCA_036271175.1 Polyangiaceae bacterium
TATCGCACCGGTCACCTCTGTCCGCGGTTGCGAATCGCGTCGTACTCGAAATCACGGAGCGTGCCTCGCTCGACGGAGTGAAGGAGCCGCGAGCGAAGCTCGCGGAGCTTCGGCGCATGGGCTTCCGTACTGCCATCGACGATCTAGGAGCCGGCTACGCCGGCCTCACGAGCTTCGCGACATTGGAGCCGGATTTCGTCAAGCTCGACATGCTCCTGGTGCGCGACGTGGACACGAACCCGACGAAGCAAAAACTGATTCGTGCGATGACGTCGCTTTGCAAGGATCTAGGAATGACGGTCGTGGCGGAGGGCGTCGAAACCGTTCCCGAACGCGACGCTCTCGTGGCACTCGGCTGCGACCTGCTGCAGGGGTACTTGCTCGCAAAGCCCGGTAGGGCGTTTCCTGAGTTCGTTTGGTGACGTAGCTGGGGCGCAGGCGGGCCGATCGGCCGATGGCGACTCGAACGAGTCAACCCCTTTGGGGGCTCTGGGGAGTAATCTTTCGCACCCCGGGGATTTCGGCGAACGAAGTGTTGCGCGCGACGCGCGTCGGCGAAGTCGAAGGAAGAGCCGCCCTCATGCTGCTTCTCGCGGACGGAAGAATCTTCCGAAGCATCGAATCTGACGATGCCCCGCTCACGTCGTCGAGCTTCGTGATTCCTTTGGGGACACCCAACGGCTGGGAAGCGGCGGTCTTTGACCACTTTCAAGCCGTCGCGACCGCGATCACGGCAAAGCTCCAACGTCGCTCGCTCGGAGGAGGACACGAAGACAGCATCGGTGGCACCACGCTCCACTTCGGAATTTGCGCGGCGCATCCGTTCGAACAACGCGTCCCCCTGACGATTGGCACGCCGCATCACGCGAGCGCTCGGGTATCCTGATGGGATGATGCGACGCTTGCGATTCGGGGTCGCTCTTTCGATCGCGTTCGTGCCAACCACGCTCGGTGCGCGCGTCGCTTCCGCGGCGCCTCCGGAGAAGCCGGGCTACGCGCTGACGTTCGACGACGAATTCGACGGGTCGTCCCTGGATCTCACGAAGTGGCAGCGGCGCTACAAGTGGGGTGAGGCGGTCATCAACGACGAGCTCGAGGCGTACGTCGACGACGCGTTCGTGGTGAACGACGGCGTGCTCAGTATCGTGGGCAAGCACGAACAAGGGACGTACGCGGGGCAGACCCTCGACTACACGTCGGGCGTCATCTGTTCGATCCACGAACAGACGTACGGCTATTTCGAGTCGCGGCTGCGAGTGCCGAAAGGTCAGGGGTTCTGGCCGGCGTTCTGGCTGCTCGGCGCGGTCGGAACGACGGGCGTGAACGAGATCGACATTCACGAGATCCTCGGCAACGACCCGTCGACTGCTTACATGACGGTTCACTGGGGGCAGAGCTACTCCGTCGGGCACGAATCCGACGGCTCGAGCTTCACGGGGCCGGATTTTTCCGCGGACTTTCACACCTTCGGGCTCCGGTGGGACCCGGACGAGGTCGTGTGGACGATCGACGGCGTCGAGCGAAAGACGCACACCGGCGATGGCGTGCCGCAGGTGAACATGTACGTCATCTTGAACCTCGCGATCGGCGGCGGCTGGCCGGGGGCGCCGGATTCGACGACGCCGTTTCCGTCCAACTACGACATCGACTACGTGCGCGCGTATCAGCGGGTCGCCGATGCCGGCGTCGACGCCTCGAGTGGCGGCGCGCCGACTACGGACGCAAGTGCGGATGCACATTCGCCAGAGGCGTCGGGGGGAGCCGGCGCGGCGAACGGCGGCGCCTCATCGAGTGCGAGCGGCGGAACGAGCACGTCGGAATCGGGCGGAGCCGTGAATGTGGCAAGCGGAGGGGTCACTTCCGTCGGAGGCTCGACGGGGACGGTCGTCGCGGCCGGCGGCTCGCCGGCGCTCGACGCGGGCGCCGCGGGCGTCACGGGTCGGCCCGCATCGTCGAGTGGTTGCAGCTGTCGCGTTGGAGCGTCACGCTGCGACGCCTCGTCGATCGCGACGGCGCTCGCCTTCTTGGCACTCAGTCGCGTGCGCCGTCGTCGCCCGGCGAGGATGACGTGATTCGGGCGAGATCGCTCGGCGGTTGATCGCGCGCCGACGGCCGCGAGCCCGTCTGCTATCCCGCTCGTCGAAAGAGCTCGTAGCGCTCCTCGAGAAATGCCGCGTTTGGCGCCTGCGCGGCGGAACGAGGCACGTGGATGCGCTGACCATTCGCGTCTTGCAGTCCGTGACGCAGCATCGGGCCATCCGTTTCTTCCAGCACGTCGCTGCGCACTTCGATGACGCAATCCGGTCGAATCCCGAGAATGTATCGATCGAACGCCGCGTGGTGA
>DATBBD010000415.1:0-11084 GCA_036271175.1 Polyangiaceae bacterium
TTTCACGCCGGGCGATCTCGGCTTCGTCGCGTGCCCCACGCCGAGCGCCGTGGTGGGTACCTTGGTTTGTTGGGATCAGTGGTACCCGGAGGCGGCGCGGCTGACGGCGCTTCGCGGCGCGGAGCTCCTCACCTATCCGACGGCGATCGGGTGGCTTCCGCGCGACAAGGCCGAGCACGGCGCAGCTCAACTCTCCGCGTGGCAAACCATGCAGCGGAGCCACGCGATCGCGAACGGCGTGTTCGTCGTCGCGGTGAATCGCGTCGGCATCGAAACCATGGGCGACTCCGAAATCGAATTTTGGGGTCGCTCCTTCGTGTGCGATCCCGCGGGCGTCGTCATCGCCGAAGCGGGCGCGGGCGAAGAAGTGCTCGTCGTCGAGTGCGATTTGTCGAAAATCGAGGCCGCACGCCGCGGCTGGCCGTTCCTTCGCGACCGTCGCATCGACGTGTTCGGCGATCTCGCGCGCCGCTGGATCGACCCCAAGGCCGGGTGAATGGCATGAAGTCGCCCGAGTCGAATCGCGCGCCGGGCATGGCCGGCTTTCGCATGCCCGCCGAGTGGGAACCGCACACCGCGACGTGGCTCGCGTGGCCGCACCATCACGACGATTGGCCCGGCAAATTCGAAAAAATACCGCCGGTGTTCGTCGCGATGGCACGAGAGCTCGCGCGCGTCGAACGCGTGCGGCTCATCGTGAACGATGCGGCGTCCGGCGAGATCGCGCGGCGTGTGCTCACGGCGGGCGACGTCGATCTTCGTCAGGTCGACTTTTTCGAAGCGCCGACGGATCGCTCGTGGACGCGCGATTTCTTGCCGCTCTTCGTGAAGCGCGAGACCGAGGTCGCGGCCGTCAAATGGAAATTCGACGGCTGGGCTCGCTACGATAACCACCAGAAAGACGACGCTGCGGGGCGAACCGTCGCGAAGTGGCTCAACATGCGGAGCATCGACGCGCTCGCCGAACGCGATGGGCGTCCGGTGAACGTCGTGCTCGAAGGCGGCGCGATCGACATCGACGGCGAAGGGACGTTGCTCGCGTCGCGAGATTGTCTCGTCGATGGGCCGAACGCGAGAAACCGCTGGCTCGGCACCGGCGGCACCGAGCGCGTGCTCGCGGATTACCTCGGCATCGAACGCGTCGTGTGGGTCGGCGCGGGCGTCGTCGGCGACGACACCGCCGGACACGTCGACGACTTCGTGCGTTTCGTGGCGCCCGGAAAAGTCGTGCTCGCCGAAGAATCCGACACTCGCGATCCGAACTACGCCGCGCTCGAAGCGACCCGCGAGATCCTCGAAGGCGCCCGCGACGCCCGCGGAAGAACCCTAGAAATCCTGAGACTTCCGATGCCTCGCCCGGTGCTCTGGGAGACGGAACGGCTCCCCGCGAGCTACGCGAACTACTACGTCGCGAACGATCTCGTCCTGGTTCCGGTCTTCGACGACGCGAGCGATTCCGCCGCGCTCGGCATCATTGCCGAGCTATTTCCCGCTCGTCGCGTCGTCGGCATCGACGCCCGCGATCTGGTCCTGGGTCTCGGCACGGTGCACTGCAGCACACACGAAGAGCCCGCGGCGCGTTGAGGTTCAACCACTCGCGCGCGGGGGCGCGGAACGCGAGTGAAATGCGAGTGTGTGACAGGGGCCAATCGGTGCCCAATGCGCTATATGGGGTGCGACGTCATGCGAAGAGTCGTGATCACCGGCCTCGGCGCTCTGAGCCCGTGCGGACCGGACACCGAAAGCACTTGGGCGGGCATTTCCGCCGGCAAGAGCGGCATCGCGCCGCTCACGTGTTTCGACCCCTCCGGTTATTCGGTGCGGATCGGCGGCGAAGTGAAGGGGTTTTCGCCGGAGAAGTGGATCGAAAAGAAGAAGGTCAAAGAAGGCGATCGCTTCATTCACTTCGCCCTCGCCGCGAGCAAAATGGCCGTCGCGGACGCACACTACGAACCGACGGACCGCGAACGCGAGCGCATCGGCACGCTCATCGGCGTCGGCCTCGGCGGTCTCGACTTCATCGAAAAGACCGCGAAGGTGCTCGCCGAAAAAGGGCCGAACCGCGTCACGCCGTATTTCATCCCGGCGAGTATCGCGAACCTCGCGGCGGGCCAGGTCTCGATTCTGTTCGGGTTCAAAGGCGCGAATTTCTCGACGACCGGCGCGTGCGCGTCCGGTTCGCACAGTATCGGCGAAGGTATGCGCGCAATCCGTCATGGATACATGGACGCCTGTCTCGCCGGCGGTTGCGAAGCGGCGATCACGCCGCTCTCCGTCGCGGGTTTCTCGCAGATGCGGGCGCTCTCGACGCGCAACGACGACCCGGAACGGGCGAGCCGTCCCTTCGATCAAGGTCGCGACGGTTTCGTCATCGCCGAAGGCGCCGGCGTGGTGCTCCTCGAAGAACGCGAGGCCGCGATGAAGCGCGGCGCGAAAATCTACGCCGAGCTCGTCGGCTACGGCGCGACCGCGGACGCCCATCATCTGACTCAGCCCGCACCCGGCGGCGAAGGCGCGCAACGCGCCATGCGCGACGCGCTCGAGGACGCGAAGCTCTCAGCGGACGACATCGACTACATCAACGCGCACGGCACCTCGACGCCGGTCGGCGACGCGATCGAGCTCGTCGCCATCAAGAAAATTCTCGGCGCGCGCGCCACGTCCGGCCTGCTCGTGTCGAGCACCAAGAGCATGACCGGCCACCTCCTCGGCGGCGCCGGCTCACTCGAAACCGTGCTGACCGCACTCGCGATGGACCGCGGTCTCGTCCCGCCGACCATCAACCTCGAAAACCCCGACGCCGAAGCCGAAGGCATGGACCTCGTGCCCCACGTCGCCCGCGAGACGCGCCTCCGCGTCGCGATGAACAACTCGTTCGGCTTCGGCGGCACGAACACGACGCTGATCCTCAAGCGACACCAGTAGTAAAGTCGCGTCGACGTCTTTATTTTGGGGCTCCCTGGCGTCGCGTGCGTCGGCGGAACGTCGGTGCACGTTCTGTACGATCCAGAGGATTGAACCGCAGAGACGCAGAGGTCGCAGAGACAAGCAGCCGAGCACAGAATTAGGGCCGAGCCGTCGGGTGGCGACGAAGAGAAACGAGAGCGTTGCGGACGGCTTCAGAGAATTGAACCGCAGAGACGCAGAGGCCGATCCGAGGGCAGAGAGAATCAAGAAATTCGGGGCCGCGCCCGACGTCGAAGATCCGGCGCGCGCCGCAATGAGCGCCCCCGAAATTCTGCTCTGCTCTCTTGGCGTCTTGGCGTCTTTTTCTTCTGTGCTGATCTCTCTCTGCCCTCTGCGTCTCTGCGGTTCAATTCTCTCTGCTCACTGCTAGGGACAGCTCCTAGTGCGTTCGCGTCGACGACGGCATGTCGTTCGATGACGGCTGGATCGCGGCATTCGCGTCGGTGTGCGAGGACGAGGGGGCGGCGTCGTGTTGCACGGCGCTTCGCGACGAGGAGATCGGCGCATCGGCGGGCGCTACGGCGTGGCTCGACGCGTTCGCCGTGCTCGACGAAACTCGCGTCGAATCACCGGGGTCGTCGGGATCGTCGTCGTCCGACTCGATCATCTGCGGCGTCTCTTCCTCGTCCTGATCGTCATCGCCGGGGTCGGGGGCACGCGACGAGCTCGGACGGACTCGGGCGTTCGCGTGGGCGGCGTTTGCCGACAACGGCGTCGCGGTGGGTATCGGCGCGCACGCGGCGAGCGCGGCCAGACCGGCGAGCAAGGAGAGCGAGGTGAGGCGTCGCATCGAGATGCGCGGGCGATTTCCGCGGGTTCTCCGAGCGTAGCTCGTTTCGTCGCGCCGCGCGTCGACGCTCGACGACTCTGGGTGTAATTGGTGCCGCATGGGAAATACGACCCCCGGTTCACCCACCCGCCGAGCGGCGTTCGTACTCGGCGCGGTCACGTACGATCCGAAAGTGGTGACGATCTGGGAAGGGTTCAAGCAATTTTTCCTCGAAAAGGGGCTCCCTTTCGACTTCGTCCTCTACTCCACGTACGAGGCGCAGGTCGAAGCGCATCTCGACGGTCACGTCGACGTCGCGTGGAACTCGCCGCTCGCGTGGATCCAGACGGAGCGCGTCGCGCGAGCGCAGAATCGCCGCGCGACGGCGGTCGCCATGCGCGACTCGGATCAGGGCCTGACCAGCGTCGTCTTGGTTCGCGCCGATTCGAAGATCGGCGCGGCGAAGGACTTGAAGGGGAAGCGGGTCGGCGTGGGCGCGAAGGATTCGCCACAAGCGACGTTGATCCCTCTGCTTCACCTCGCCGAGCTCGGCGTCGAACCGAACCGCGACGTCGACGTCGTGTATCACGACCGCCTCGTCGGTAAGCACGGCGACCACATCGGCGGCGAACGCGACGCGGTGAAAGCGCTGGTCGCCGGCACGGTCGACGCCGCGTGCATCCTCGACGCCAATCAACTCCTCTTCGCGAAGGAAGGCACGCTTCCCGCGGGAATCGCGCGGACGCTGGCGCAAACCGAGCCTTTCGACCACTGCAATTTCACCGTGCTCGACGACGCGGCGAAGGCGAAGGTCGACCGCTTCGTCGAGCTCTTGCTCGCGATGTCGTACGAGGATCCCGTCGTTCGCCCGCTGCTCGATCTCGAAGGGTTGAAGACGTGGAAAGTCGGTCGCGTCTCGGGCTACGCGGCGCTCGATCGCGCCGTCGATCGACTCGGCGCGCTCGACGCCTGGCTCGAAGGGATGAAGGCGCGCTGACGTGAAGCGCGTGGACCTCGGCGGCCTCGGTCTCGACCGCGGGGGTCATTTACTCGTGAAGCGAGCGCTCGCGGACGCCGCGCCCGGCGAGGCGATCGCGGTCACCGGCGGGCCGCCCGATTTACTTCCCCAGCTCAACGCTTTCTGTCGACTGAACGGGCACGTGCTCGAAGCGTTGCCCGCGGGCGAGCTCGTGGTGCGTCGAGGAACGACCGACGACGTGCGCCGTCGAACCGCCGCGCGCATCGTCGCGTATCCACCGGCGGCGCGTCCGCCAGCGACGTGGGGTCTCGCCGCGCGCGGCGCGAGGGTCGAAGCCGGATCGCCGGCGATCGATTTTTCGCTCGACGACAAAGACGCGATTTGGTCCGACGACGCCGCGCGCATCTATGCGCAAGCCGCGTCTGCGCAATGGGACCCCGCGACGGCCGTGCCCTGGGATGCGCGCTTCGAGCTCCCCGACGACGTCGAAGACGCGGTCGTCCAGGTGATGACGTACCTCGTCGAGAACGAGACGGCCGCGCTCGTCGTTCCGGCGCGGTTTCTCGGTAAGATCCATCCACATTTTCGCGAAGTCGTCGCGGTGCTCGCGGTGCAGGTCGCCGACGAAGCGCGTCACATCCACGTCTTCACGCGGCGCGCCGGCATGCGACGCGCCGAGCTCGGGCTCTCGACGGCCGGCGGTCAAGCGTCGCTCAAGACCCTCATCGACGAACCGGATTTCGCGCTCGCGTCGTTTCTTCTATCCGTGCTCGGCGAAGGGAGCTTTCTGTCGCTCCTCACGTTCTTGCGCGACCACGCGCCGGATCCGGTCACGCGCCGCGTCGCCGAGCTGTCCGGCCAAGACGAAGCGCGCCACGTCGCATTCGGGTTGTCACACCTCGAGCGCCACGTCGGTATGGAGCCGCGCATGCGCGAGCGGCTCGCTGCGGCGACCCGGCGTCGCCACGACGCGCTCGCGCACACCGCGGGATTGAACGACGAGGTCTTCGACGCGCTGGTGCTACTCGGCGCGGGCTCCTACGAGCCGGCGGCCATCGCGCGCGGCTGGGACGCGGTCGTCCGTCTGACCACCGAGATGGACGCTGGGAGACGACGCCGTCTCTTGCGCCTCGGGTTCACGGACGTCGAAGCGGAAGAGCTCTCGTCGCTTCACACCCGGAACTTCATGTAGCCTCGCCGTTTGCCCGTCGCCGTCGTTCCGCATTCGGCGTTCGCGGGGCCGCCCCACTACTCGGCTGCTGCGACGTGCTTCCGGCGCTCGCGCACCGCTTCGGCGAGGGTCCCGAGGAGCGGCAACGTCGCGTCCCAGCTCAGGCAAGCGTCGGTGATGCTCTGCCCGTAAACGAGGTCGTTCGGGTCTTTCAGATCTTGCCGGCCTTCGACGAGGAAGCTCTCCATCATGACGCCGAACACGCCGCTGCCGCCGCTTCCGATCTGGCGCGCGAGGTCGCGAACCACCTCGGGTTGTTTCCGGTAATCCTTGCTGCTGTTGCCGTGGCTCGCGTCGACCATGAGGCTCGCGCGGAGGCCGGCTTTGGTGAGCAAGTCGTTCGCCTTGCCCACGCTCGGCGCGTCGTAGTTCGGCCCCAAGGTGCCGCCGCGCAAGATGATGTGGCAATCGGGGTTGCCGGTCGTTTGCACGATGGCCGCGAGCCCTTGATCGGTCACGCCCAGGAAACGGTGGGCGTGCGCGGCCGAGACCACGCCGTCGATCGCAAGCTGGACCGTTCCGTACGTTCCGTTCTTGAACCCGATCGGCATCGACAGCCCGGACGCGAGCTGCCGATGCACCTGGCTCTCGGTCGTGCGCGCGCCGATCGCGCCCCACGCCACGAGATCAGCCGTGAATTGCGGCGTGATCGGATCGAGAAACTCCGTGCCGCACGGAACGCCCATCTCACCGATGTCGCGCAGGACGCGCCGCGCGCGGCGGAGCCCTTCGTTGATCTGGCACGTCTCGTCGAGATAAGGGTCGTTGATGAGCCCCTTCCAGCCGACGGTGGTGCGCGGTTTCTCGAAATAGACCCGCATGAGCACGCAGAGGTCGTCACTGAGCTCGTCGGCAGCCTTCTTGAGCCGCGCGGCATAGTCGAGCCCGGCCTTCGGATCGTGAATCGAGCACGGGCCGACGACTACGATCAGGCGGTCGTCCTCACCGTGGAGGATCTTCGAGACCTGCTTTCGGCCCTCGAGCACCGAGAGCGCCGCGCCGTCGGTGATCGGCACTTCCTCGAGCAATATCGCCGGAGAGAGGAGCGGGCGTACGCTCTCGATCCGCAGGTTTTTCGTTCGCTCCATGGGCGGCGGAACTCTGACACGAAACCGCTCGGTGTCTCGCGAAATCCCCCCTCATTGGCCAGAGCCGTCATTGTGAGAAGTCGGGGCGGCTGGCAGCGTGAACGCCGTCCCGATGGATCGCGAATCGTCCAGTTCCGCCGCTGTTTTGGAGCCCGCTTCCGGCGCCGAGGTGACCGCGATTCGGGCGTCGGGCTTCGTTCCACGTCCGCGGCGCGGCCCCGGTTCGTACGATCGGAGCTTGTCGGCGGCGGCGCGCCACGAGGAGCAGCGGCTGACGTTGATCGACGCGGCCGCTCATATCTTCGCGCGATACGGCTACGCGAACGCCGCGGTCGCGTCGATCCTCGACGCGTCGGGCCTCAGCCGCGGCACCTTCTATCGTCACTTCGGCGATATCGAAGCCGCGCTTTCCGCCGTTCAAGAGAACGCCGGGGACGTCCTGCTCGCGCGACTCTCGACGGCGGTTCGTCGCCACGCCGAACCCGAGGTGCAGCTGCGCGCCGGGATCCGGGCGTATCTCGAACATTGTGCGGAGCGCGGCGACCTCGCCCGCGTGTTTCATCGCGAAGCGATCGCGGCGAGCGAGCCGCACTCGGCGTATCGCCGGCAGTGCGTCGCCGTGGTTCAACGTGCGCTTCGCGCCGCGCTTGCTTCCGCGGTGAGCGGCGGCCTCATTCTGTCGATGCCGGACGATGCGACGATCATCGGTGTCATGACGGCGATCGAAGGCGTCGCGCTCCGCTACCTGTCCGATCATCGCGAATCGGAGCTCATCGACGCGCTCGATTCGCTCCATCGCTTGGCCGTTCGCGCGCTCACGTAACCGACGAAAAACCTCCTCCGCCGCGGGCGGAGCGCAGGCTTGGCGCGCGAGCACGCGGCTTGGAGGAGGTCGGCCGGGCCGAGCGCCCGCGAACGTCGTTTCGTGATTCGTCTGGTGGCGGGCGCGAGGAACGGACGGGTGGAGGCAACCCACGCCACGATCGATTCGTTGGTACCCCCACTTTCGCGACGCGAGCTGTCTCCGGAGCTCGTTTTACACGCTCGAGGTCGCCAGTTTGCGCACTAGGGACGTCGAGCGGGGAGCCGGTCGCACACTGAGGTCAAAAGTCTCCAAGTGCGCGCGATTGGTGCGAAATACATTTTCGAGGCGAGAACGAAATGACGCGCTGCGACTCGCTTTCTCGACTTGTTTGACGCGCTAGGCGGCCGTTATGGTCGGCACCCGGATGCGCGGACGAAAGCAATCTGTCTGGCGGAGCTCTGCCGCTGGCGTAGTCGTTTTACTCACGTCGATGTTCTCGCGCGGTGCGCACGCGGAGACGCCGCTCGGCGACGTGATCGCGTTCGGCGCCTACGCGGACGGCCTGCCGTACGACGACGGCGAATTTCACGCGCTCGAGAGCAAGCTCGGGGCGACGCTCGACATCGCGTCGGGGTTCGTCGATTGGGACTACGTGCTCGGAGAAGAGCGCGATCGCCGCCTCGCGACCGAGGGAGATCGCGTGCTCCTCTACAGCTGGGAGCCGAACTGCGACCGAAAGGGCCATTGCATTTCGTTCCGCGACGTCATCGACGGTCGCATGGACGCTTACCTCGAGCGCGTGGCCGAGAGCATGAAGCGGTTTCCGTCGGACATTTACGTGCGCCCGTGGGCGGAGATGAACGCGAATTGGTCGCCGTATCAGCCGGGGACCAATAAGCGGCAAGCGGGCAGCATCGACGAATTCAAAGCCGCGTGGCGGCACCTCTACGATTTTTTCAGGGAACGCGGCGTCGCCAATCTGAAGTTCGTGTTCAACCCCGATGTCGACGCCGATGCGCGCAACGTGCCGTTCGAGGAGCTGTGGCCCGGCAAAGATCCGAAGGACGGGCACGGCTACGTCGACGTGCTCGGGCTCGACGGATACAACTGGGGCGACAGCGGTCGCGACGACGGGGAAGATTGGCTCGAATTCGAAGCGCTGTTCGCGAAGGGCTACCGCACCCTGACGAGCCTCGACGATCGCGCGCCGGTCTGGGTGTGCGAATTCGGTTCGAAAGAGCCGGAGAAGAACGACGGGACGAAGCGCAGTCCCGCGCCCGCGGATTCGACGCACGACAAGGGCGTCTGGATTCGCAACATGCTCCGCTCGACGGCGTTTCCGCGTCTCCAAGCGCTCGCATACTACAGCGCGTACCTGCCGAATCACGACAATCAGCGTGATTTTCGCTTCGAATCGTCCGCGTCGTCGCTCGCCGCCGTGCGCACTTATTTGCGTTCGCACCCGCATCGTCGTCCCTCGACGAAGCGCGCCCCGCCACGCCGCGGGCGCTGATCTGGCGCAGGGCGGCCTTTGTTTTGGTGGCGCCCTGTCCGGCGGTGTCGTCGGCGACACGTCGATCGAGCCCGCGGGTCGGCATCGTCGATCATGGAAGTGTCCACCGTGCCGGTCACTCGTCGCGCGCGAAACGACGCAGCGTCGATGGACCACTCTGCCACACGGAGACGTCGCGACTCGTGCGGTTCGCGCACGACCATCGGGTCACCTCGATGTCGAGCGCGGTTTTCTGTGGCGACATCGCTCGACCCATCGAGCGAGTGTGCGCTGAGGGCCCGATCTCGGCGAAATCCGTAGGTTTTGCGGCCAGCCGACGAGTGCAGGAACGATGGCCTGGTTCCTGCTCCTCCTCATCCAGCGAATCGAGCGCCAGCAACTCCGTTGCTGCGTTCACCTGCCAAGGAGGCACGGATGCAAACCGGCAAAGACATCACCAAGCAAACTGTCAGTCACCTGAATTCGTTTCTGCGTGGAGAGCTTTCCGCCGTCGAAACTTATCGGCAGGCGATCGACAAGTTGAGCGAATCGCCGCACCGCTACACGCTCGAGCAATGTGCCCGCTCACACTCCGAGCGCGCGCGCGTCCTGACCGAGGAGGTGCGTCGTCGAGGCGGCGAACCGGCGGACGGCTCCGGGGCGTGGGGCACCTTCGCCAAGCTCGTCGAGGGTGGCGCCAAGGCGTTCGGCGAGAAGGCGGCGATCTCTGCGCTCGAAGAAGGTGAAGACCACGGCCGCGACGACTACCGCAAAGAGGCGAGCGATCTCGACGCCCGAGCGCAGCAGCTCGTCCAAGCCGAGCTCATCCCCGAACAGAAACGCACGCACGACGCCATCAGCGCCTTGAAGCACTCGCTATCGTAAAAGGCGCGCGCGTTGCTGAATGGCCGCGGAACGACCTTGAGTGGTGGGTGCTCAGGGTCGTTTCCGTCAATCTCGCGACGTCGTGGATCCGCGCCCCGGTTCGGCTATATGCTCCGCCCCCCTCGCACGAGTGGCGGAATTGGCAGACGCACCGGATTTAGGTTCCGGCGCCGCAAGGCGTGGGGGTTCAAGTCCCTCCTCGTGCACCCCGCTGAAAAAACCCTCGAAACGGGCAATGCCGAGATGACACCACCGATCGCAGCTACCGATTCCGCTGCCCATTCGCCGACCGCCGCCGCGCGACCGCTTCGCGTGGATGTCGTGCGGCACCTCGCGGACGACATCGCGCGCGCTGTCGAAGAGGGGGACACGGGGACGGCGCACGTGCTTGCGAAGGGTCTCGCGGAGTTGCTGGATCTGAGCGACGCCGCGGTCGGGGACGTGATCGACCTCGCTGCGATGCGCCGTCGAAAAACCTGAGCGCGGCGTGGCGCAGTCGCGTCGGGGCGTCAAAGCACGCGCGCGTCCCCCTAGGCCTGGTCGAGGCTTCGACATCCTTTTCGAGGGGGGCCGGGCGCGAGTGGACCCCGATGAGATTCCGATCGTCTGGACGGCAAAGGTATTGGGGGCCCTCTCACGCTTGCGCAGGCGTTTCGATGATGTGCAAGGAGCGAATCAGGAGCTCCTCACAATTGTTGCGCGCGTCATCTTGTCAACGGAGCGCGCGCTCAGCGCGATGGATACGCAGTCGCTCAAACGAATGCATCGTGCCGCGCTCAATACTTCCAAAGCGTCGCGCGCGAACGTCAAAGAAATTGCCGCGGCTTTTCGCTCACGATCGGCGCCCGACGACGTACGGCACTTGAAG
>DATBBD010000416.1:0-22853 GCA_036271175.1 Polyangiaceae bacterium
GCTGATCGTCACCAGCGGAACGTGCTCGACGTCGCCGCGCCGATTTCGCGCCACCAGATAGCGACGCTCGAGGTCGGCAGCGTCGAAGAGCGATTGCTTCTCGTCGTCGAACTCGGCGCACGCACGCGCGAGGGCGTCCGCGCCGACGCCGTTCGAAAATACCGCCACGAAATCGTCTCCACCGACATGACCGAGTCGCCCTTCGGACGTCCCGGAAGCGAGCCGGCTCAAGATGCGCGCGGCGAGACGGATCATCTCATCGCCCATCAAGAAGCCGTAGCAGTCGTTGTACTCCTTGAATCGATCGAGATCGGCGTACACGACGGTCAACGTGGGCGAGGTGATCTCCGCCTCGATCCAGCGTTGAATCGCACGATTTCCAGGCAACCCGGTGAGCGGATTCGCGCCTTGTGCCGTGCGTACCTGGAGCTCGATGGAGCGCTTGATGAGGCTCTTGATAGTGACCGTGCCGACCAGCGATCCCTGTGAATCCACGACGAGGACCGGATCGTAGAGGTCGGCCGGCGCGCGCTCCATCGCGTGCGACGCGAGCGTCGTGATCTTCGCGTCGCTCGAGACGACGAGCGCGTGGCACTTCGCGGCGCGCTCTGCGGGCTTGTTGTAGCGAAGTGCATAGGCGTATCTGCCGGCGAGCCTGGCCGAGAGATCCTCGCGCGTGACGAGCCCGTAAGGGCGACGGCCGTCGACGAGCACGAGATGATCGAGCGCCGGGCGATTCCGGAACATCACGTGAACCTCTTCGACGGTCACTTGACCGACCGTGAGGGCAAGGACGGGCTCGACGAGCGACTCGATGTGCTCGTCGGTGTCGCCGAAGGCGCCCTCGGCCTTGGAGAGCGCGTCGCGGAGGTGGCCGGCGAGTTGATTCGAGACCTCCGGCGGTTCCGCGGCGGGTCGAGCGAACAGGAACCCCTGCGCGTATCGGACACCGAGCCGCATCAGGGTTTCGATCTCTTCCCATTGTTCGACGCCCTCTGCGACGAGCCGAGAATCGACGCTGGCCGCGAACGCGTTGAGCGCCCGCACCAGGTGACGCCGGTAGGAATGCAGATGAACGTCGCGAACCACCGCGCCGTCGAGCTTGATGAACCGCGGCGCGCACGCGACGAGTGCGAGGAGGCTCGAATGCCCGGAGCCGAAATCGTCGACGGCGAATTGAAAGCCCTGGCTCATGTACGCGCGAACCAGCCCCTCGACGCGCGCGTGGTCGCTGATGGACTGCTTCTCGGTGATTTCCAGCACCACGGAGCTCGGCGCGATGCCGTACCTGCGGAGACGTTCGGCATTGAAGTCTTCGGCGAACCTCGGATCCTCGAGGACGTCGGGGCTCACGTTCAAGAAGAAGAGCCGGTTTTCGTGGAGATGCCGCATCTCCGCGAGGCGCTCCAAGGTCGCCTGCCGGCAGCGTTGCTCGAGCTCCCACACCGTGCCGTCGCGTCGCGCCTCGGCGAACATCCGCTCCGGTTCTCGATCGCTCCGCGACAGCGCCTCGTACCCGATCGGCAATCCCGTCAGTAGATCGACGATCGGCTGAAAGACGGCGCGGATCGGCGCTTCATTCGGCGCATCGGCGACGCCGTCGCTGGGCACACGCGCGCGCGGCGTGATCCCCGACGGCGTGGGTTCGATACTGTCCGACTCTGTGGCGGCTACGGCGCTCAAGGAACGACCTCGAACTCTAGCGCCCCTTCAAATCTCCTCGGTTACGTTTCTGCGACTCGAATCCGAGGCTCGAATTTTCCTGCGCGATTCCGCTCTTGCCCGGCGCTCGATCTCGACGCGCTCGTCGAAGCGACGAAAGGCGCGCTTGTCGTACATCGGGATCCCCCCGTCGAAAACGATCGCGCTTTACGGATTCTTCAAATTCAGCGCCCCGAGGAAGTCGCGCTTGCCCAGCGGAACGCCGTTGTGACGGAGGATCGCGTAGCTGTGCGTGAGGTGGAAGTAGAAGTTCGGCAGGGCGTGCTCGAGGAAGTAGTCGCTGCCGCTCATGACGCGACCCTCCCAGCGCGGCTGAGTGACCACTCGAGTAGCCGCTTCGTCGAAGTCCTTCGCCGAAAATTGCTCGAGGTAGGCGACGACCGAACCGACGCGGGCCTTCAGCTCGGCGAGGGTCTGCTCGGTGTCCGCGTGTTTCGGAGCTTCCTTGCCCGAAAGTCGCGCGGCGGCGAGCTTCGCGGTGTCACAGGCGGTCTGGACCTGACGCGCGAACGCGAACTGGTCGGGCGCGAGGCGGAAGCCCAGGTACGAATCGGGGTCGAACGACTTCGACTCCGCGTAAGACTTGGCCGCGTCGAGCCACAGCGCGAGCTGGCCGAGCTGCTTCTTCATCTGAGAAATGGTCTGGTAGTACATGCGCGGCAGGGTAGCCCCCTCGGGCTGCGCTGGCCACTCGATGCTCGAGCGTGCGCTCAGAAGTTCCCGCTCGCCGACAGGAACACCGCGCCCGATCGCGAGCCTTGTCGCGGTCCCGGCGTGAGCAGCCGCCAGGTGATGCCCCCCGCGGCGACCACGGCGCCCGAAACGAGCAAGACGTCGGCGGCGTGACCGAACGCGACGGCCCGATTTCGAACCGGTTCGTCCGCTGGATTGCAGTCACGGTTGCTCGGGCAGCGAGAATGAAACTCGCCGTCGGCGTTCAACGCGGCGATTCCGGTCACGACTCCCGACGCGAGCAGTGCGCCGCCGACGCCCACGACGACCCAAGGGGCCACGTCGAGGAATGCGTGCGAACGCGGTGCGTGCGCTTCGGCGAGCTCGGGCGTCGGCGTCGGTGAGCGCCCGGATTCGACGGAGCCGAGCGAGAGCTCACGCTGCAACTCGACTCCGCCCCGCGCCACGAGCGCGAAGTACTTCGGCTCGAACCCCGGCGCCGTCACCGCGACGTCGTGATTCCCCGGCAAGACGAGGAGCGAGCGCGTGGTGCCGTTCGCGTGCGCGAGCTCGCCGTCGATCCGCACCTCGGCGAAGGGCGGACTGACGACGAACTGCAACGTCCCGAGCTGCGCGAGCACACGGGGCATGAGGAGAGCCGCGTAGCCTTCGTAGCGCGTGTCGTGAACGCCGTCTTCACCCCGGCCGAGCTCTTCGAGGAGCGCGAGGCACTCGCGGGGTTGTCCGCGCATGTAGAGGACGAACGCGAGATCGTACATCGTGCTCATCCGCTTCACGAACCCGAGCGAGCGGCGAAAATCGGTCTCGGCCTCCGGCCAGCGCTCTCCGCGGAGCTCCTCGAGCCCCTGTTCGAAGGCGAGCCTGGCCTCCGCTTCCGGCGTCGTTTCGCCGACGGGAGGTGGATCGCTCGCGAACGCGGCGGTCTGCGCAAGCATCCATGCCGAACACAGGGCGAACCGCGCGACCGTCGCTACCATTCGTTGGCCACGGGCAGACCGGTGTTCCGTTCGCGCTCCGGCTCGTCGTCGGCGCCCGCATTCGCTCCGTTGGGCGAGGGATGAACGGCCACGGTTCGCGGCGCGACTCGATGCGCGGCTGCGTTCGACGTCGCGCGACGATCAGCCGGCTTGGATTCTGCCACGGCCTGTACTTCGTGCGTGTCCGGTCGCACGGCGACCACGTATCGTTCGAACGAGGGGGACGATTCGGCCCGCCCGGCGTGTAGACTCGTATCGCCCCGGACGAGCGCCGTTGCCTGGTCCGATCGGTCCCGCACCGGACGCGGAACGAGCAGCGCGGCGATCCCGAGGGCGCCGACGGCGGCCAAGCCGAGGAGCTTTCGCGACGAGCGCCGTGTCGGTGACTTGGTCGGCCCGGACAAGGAGACCTCCGCAGCCGGGTAGCTCGCGATGTCGGGCACTTCGAATGCCGCCGTCGACACACCGGGCAGCTCGTCGGTGAGCACGAAGTCGCCCGCGTCCCCGGTCGACGATATCTCGAGCGCCCGAATGAACGCCTGCATCGTCTGATAGCGCCGCTGCGGATCTCGCTCGAGCGCGCGGTCGATCGCCGCGCAGGTGGACCGCTTGACGCCGTTCACGACGAGCGGCGGGACGGATTCCCGCACCAGTCGAGCCAGCATTTCCGGAATGGATCCGCCCGCGTGCGGGGGGCGACCGGTGAGGCAGCGGTAGAGCACCGCGCCGACACCCCAGACGTCGGTGAACGGACCGCATTCGCCGTCCCGCGCTTGCTCGGGAGCGACGTAACCGGGCGTGCCGACGAACAGCCCGGCGCGCGTCTCGAACGCGTCGCGCGGGCTCCGCGCGATTCCGAAGTCGACGAGCTTCGCCGAGATGCTCGCGCCTTGCCGGCAGAGAAAGATGTTGCTCGGTTTTACGTCGCGATGAATGACGCCGAGGGCGTGAGCCGCCGCGAGGGCCCGAGCGATGGGGAGCGCAATGGAGAGCGCTTCCTGGAACCCGAGCACGTTGCGTTCGGTCAACTCTTGCTCGAGGGACCGCCCCTCGAGCAGCTCCATGACGAGAAACGGCGTGCCCGTCTCGTCTGAACCCGAGTCGAGAACGCGTGCGACGTGCGGATGGTCGAGCATGGCCGCGATGCGCGTCTCTCGCAGGAACCGCGCGATGCGATCTTCGTCGATCGAGTCGGTCGGCTTGAGCATTTTGACGGCGACGCGCTCGCCCGTGACTTCGTCGGTGCCCCGAAAGAGGACGCCCATACCGCCCGTGCCGAGTACGGCATCGAGCCGGTATCTCGCGGCCAAACGACCGCCGAGACGCTCCTCCATCGTCAATATCGGCATCCGTGCTTCCCACCCAACCATACCCGGACCAGGCCACTATGTCTCGGGCTCTCCGGTTCCGCCCGGTACGCGCATTTTCCTGAAAAACGTGCGAACTGGAATTCGGAGCAACTTCGCCGCCGCTCGCCGATTTCCTGCGGCACGGCGAAGCGCTTCGTCGATGAGCGCACGTTCGTATCGCAGCATTTGTTCCCGCAAGCCGAGATCGGGCAACGTAGAAACCGGGGGGCGCGTCTCCGACTTTCGGGCGGCGACTTCGAACACGTAGTCCGGCAGATCGGAGACGCCTATCGAATCGCTCGTGCAGAGAAGCACGGCGCGCTCCACCGCGTTCTTGAGCTGGCGCACGTTGCCCGGCCAGCCGTATCGCAAAATCACGTCCATCGCCTCGCGCGTCACGTCGCGCACGCGCGCGCCCCATTCCTGCCGCGCGCGATCGACGAAGAGCCGAACCAGCGCCTCGATCTCGTCGCTTCGCTCCCGAAGCGGCAAGACGTCGAGCTTCACGCCATTGAGCCGGAAAAATAGGTCTTCACGAAAGGTTCCGTCTTCGACCATCGCGTCGAGATCGCAGTGCGTCGCGGCCACGATGCGAACGTCGACGGCGAGCTCCGTGGACGCGCCCACTCGCGTGATGCGCCTCGTTTCGATGGCGCGGAGCAACGCCGCTTGCGCACCCAGCGTCAGCTCGCCGATCTCGTCGAGAAAGAGCACACCGCCGTTCGCGCGTTCGAAGACGCCGATCGCGCGGGCGACGGCGCCCGTGAATGCGCCGCGCTCATGGCCGAAGAACGTCGGCTCGAGGAGCGACGACGGAATGGCGGCGCAATTGACGACGACGAAGGGGCCGTCGCGCCGATCGCTCTCGCGATGGAACGCGGCGGCGACGTGTTCCTTGCCCACGCCGGTTTCGCCGAGGATGAGCACCGGCAAGCTTCCGCGCGACGCGCGCGCGGCTTGCTCGTAGAGAATTTTCATGGACGGGTTCGCGATGACCACGTCGCTCGACGCTTGCTTCGAGTGCCGCTCGCTCGCCGGTACGGTCCCTTCTCGAGTCGCGACGAGCACCAGGCGTGCGCGCCCGACGTGAATTTCGTCGGTCGGCTCGAGTCGTTCTCGCTGAATGCGGCGGCCGCGGAAGAGGGTGCCGTTTCGCGAGTCCAGATCCTCTACCCACACTTCGGATTTTCGGATCGAGAAGCGCGCGTGCTGGCGCGAAATGGACGAATCGCTCACCACGATTTCGCACGGAGCCTCGCGTCCGACCACCGCGGTGGTCTCTTCGTCGAGCAAACAGACCTGCGCTTCGCCGTCACAAAAGACCAGGAGCGCGAATCGACGTGACGGTTCGGTCTCCCCGAGACCCTCCAGCGTCTCGAGATCGTGCGTCTCGGTGAGCGTGATCTTTCGCCCGCTGGTAGTGGTGGCCGATATGGCGAACCCGCGAAGCGGTTCGCCCGATTCGGGATCGCCGTCAGTGGGCCGTCGAGAAGCCATGCGCCGCTCCAACGATGGATGTTCCCCGAGCGAGCGTCACGCGGAAGCCATACCAAGTCTCGTGACCGGCGCGCTCGTTATCGCGGAGAGACGTGAGCCCGAACTCCCCGAGAATGCGACTCGGTGGCGGGCGTTCTGCTTCGATCATCGGCTTGGTCGTCGTTGGTCAGAGAATGAATCCCCCCCACGCGCCCCGAGCAATGCCCGTGCCGATTCGAGAAAACAGCGAAAGTACGGCGCCCCTTCGGCTCGTGTTCCGGGCGATCGGCCATTTCTGGCACGCGGGCGTGCCACTTCTGGCACTGCGCGCCATTTCTGGCGCGCCGACTCGCGTCACGGCGGATCGCGCGAAGACGGGCCTCGAAACGAGGTGACGTTTTCGCGCGAGCGTCCACGCCGGCCGACGAACGATCTACTTCCCCTTCGCCGCGGCCTTCTCCTGCTTCTTCTTCTGCTTCTCTTTCGTGGAGAGCTTCGGCTTGTTGTCCTTCGTTTGCTTGACTTGTCCCTTGGCCATGGCGCGTCCTTTCGTCGGGTTACCGGCAACGCGGGGCCGGCGTTCCCCCAATTTGTACCCAACGCGGCCTGCCGCTACCAGCGCTTCTGGATGTTCCCGATGAACTTGTAGGGGTACCCGAGGTCGAAGGCGCTCGCGTCGTCGAGCTTTTGCACTTCGTCGGCCGAGAGCTTCACCTCGGCGGCTTTCATGTTGTCGTCGAGCTGTTCGATGGACCGCGCGCCGAAAATGACGGACGTTACCGCCGGCTTCGCGAGCAGCCACGCGAGCGATATCGCGGCCGCGGTGGTTTGCTTTTCCCTTGCCATGGCCTTCACTCGGTCGATCGTCCGCCAGCCGCGGTCGTGGTCGTAATCCGCGAAGCGCTCTTTCCACTTTTCGAGGCGCACCCCGGGCGGCGGCGGTTGGTTCCTCGTGTATTTCCCGGACAGAAAACCGGAGGCGAGCGGCGACCAGGGCAAGATACCGAGCCCGAACTTGGTGCACACCGGTACGTGCTCGCGCTCCAGATCGCGGACGAGCAAGCTGTACTGCATCTGGAGCGACACGAACCGATGCAGATGCTCGCTCTTCGAGATCCATTGGCTGTCGGTCAGGCGGTAGGCGGCGTAGTTGCTCGCGCCGAGATAGAGCACCTTGCCCGCCTTCACGAGATCGTCGAGGGCGCGGAGGGTTTCTTCTTCCGGCGTCTCGATGTCTTGCATGTGGATTTGATAGAGGTCGATGCGGTCCGTCTTGAGTCGACGGAGGCTGTCCTCGACGGTGCGAACGATCCGGTAGCGCGACGCGCCCGTCGAGTTGGGGCCGAGGTCGCCCATGCGGAACCGGAATTTCGTCGCGAGGACGACGCGATCGCGGCTCTTCGTTTCGGTCATCCACGCGCCGACGATGCGTTCGGACAGGCCGTCCTGGCCGTACACGTCGGCGGTGTCGATGAAGTTCACGCCACGTTCGAGCGCTCGGTTCATGATCGAGAACGACGTTTTTTCGTCGGCGCCGACTTTGTGCATGAACGACTTTTCGTCGGCCTCGCCGAACGTCATCGCGCCCAGGCAAAGGACGGGCACTTTGAGTCCACTGGTTCCTAGCGAGCGATATTCCATGTTGGGACTCCTGTGAGCACGACCCGAGTCAGAGCGAGTCGCGAATCTCGGCGACGATTTCGAGCGAGCGGAGGCGCGCGGCGTGGTCGTAGATTTGCGACGTGAGGATGAACTCGTCGGCGCGGGTGTGCTCGATGAGGGCCTGGAGACGCCGGCGCACGGTCTCGCGCGAACCGACGGCGGCGAAGGCGAGCGCGTGTTCGAGACCCGCGCGCTCCATGTCGGACCACATGCCGTCCATCGAATCGATGGGCGGACGGAGCGGGCCGGGCGCGCCGCGGCGGAGCTGCACGAAGGCTTGCTGGAGCGACGTGAAAAGGCGTTCGGCGTCGCGATCGGTGTCGGCAGCGAACACCGAGACGCCGGGCATGACGTACGGGCGCGCGAGCGACGCCGACGGACGAAAGCGCGCGCGATAACGTTCGATCGCTTCCATCAAGTGGTCGGGGGCAAAGTGCGACGCGAACGAAAACGGCAAGCCGAGCTCGGCGGCGAGGTCGCCGCTGAACGTGCTCGAGCCGAGGAGCCAGATCGGAACGTGCAGCCCGGCACCGGGAACGGCGCGAACGGGTCGATCGGGCGACGGAGCGTCGAAATACGCCATCAGTTCGACGACGTCCTCCGGAAAGGCCTCCGCGCGACGAGCCGCGTCGCGGCGGAGCGCAAAGGCCGTCCGCGGGTCGGTCCCCGGTGCGCGCCCCAGGCCGAGATCGATGCGGCCCGGGTAGAGCGCTTCCAAGGTCCCGAATTGTTCGGCAATGACGAGCGGGGAATGATTCGGGAGCATGACGCCGCCCGAACCGACGCGAATCGTCGTGGTGCCGCCGGCGACGTAGCCGACGACGACCGACGTGGCCGCGCTCGCAATGCCGGGCATGTTGTGGTGCTCGGCGAGCCAATAGCGACGGTACCCCCAGCGTTCGGCGTGCCGCGCGAGATCGAGCGTGTTTCGTAGGGCGTCCGTCGCGCTCCCGCCCTGAACGATGGGACAGAGATCGAGTACGGAAAACGGGATCATTGGGGGTCGGCGTACCATTTGGGTCCGGACGGGCGACCGCGCAAGCGCGCGGCGGGTTCGCCCGCGGCGGAAAGCGTCCACTTTGGCCGCGCCGCCGGTTTGCAAAAGCGAGCTCGGCGTCCCATGAAGGGGTCCGACGACGAAGGGAGTTTTTCGCCATGCAGAACAAGACGATGAAGATACCCGGCCCCGACCACCCGATCACCGTCGCCAAGAGCGGCTCGCGGGTCGTCGTTCGCGTCGCGGGGCGAGTCATCGCCGATACGCACGACGCGCTCACGTTGCAGGAAGCGTCGTACCCCGGCGTGTTCTACGTCCCGCGCAAGGACGTCGACATGTCGCTTCTCGAGCGCACGGACTACGGGACGTATTGCCCGTACAAGGGCGACTGCAGCTACTACAGCATTCCGGCCGGGGGCGAGCGGTCGGTCAACGCCGTATGGACGTACGAAGAGCCGTACGACGCGGTCAGCGCGATCGATCACCATCTCGCGTTTTATCCGAACCGGGTGGACGCGATCGAAGTGACCGCTTGAGGGGGCCGGTCCGGGGCTCGACGCTCCGAAATCGGCCCGTGATGTCACCGATGTGTCAACCCCACCGCGGGAGGCGCTGCCGCTCGCGCTGAACCCGTCCGGAATGGCGCCGATTCGTGACGCCTTCCTTGCCGGGCCGAGCCACAAGGCGGATCTGGTCGCGTTGGCCCGTGGCATGCTGTATGACCGCGCTGGCCGCGGTGCGCCGCCGCTGAGTCACTCGGAGAAAAAATGTCAGAGAACGTTACGACGGCGACGCTCACCTTGAACACCGGAGCGAAGATCCCCAAGGTCGGGCTCGGCGTCTGGCAAGCCCCGTCGGGGAAGGTTACGCAGCGCGCGGTTACCGAAGCCCTTCGGCTCGGTTACCGGCACATCGATACGGCGCGCATCTACGGCAACGAGGCCGACGTGGGCTCGGCGATCATCCACGCCGAGGTTCGCCGCGAAGACGTGTTCGTGACGACCAAGCTCTGGAACGACGACCAGGGTTACGACCGCGCCCGGCACGCTTACGACGCGAGCTTGCGCCGGCTCGGTCTCGACTACGTGGACCTGTACTTGATGCACTGGCCCGTGTTCGGGAAGCGCCTCGACTCGTGGCGCGCGCTCGAGTTCCTCTACAAAGAGAAGCGCGTCCGGGCGATCGGCGTCAGCAACTACCTCGTCACGCACTTGCAGGAGCTGACGCGCGTCGCGAAGATCGTGCCGGCGGTGAACCAGATCGAACAATCGCCGTTCTTGCAGCGTCGCGACACAGTCGCCTTGTGCAAGGAGCTCGGCATCGTCGTCGAGGCGTACAGCCCGCTCACGCACGGTCAGCGCATGGATCATCCGGTGCTCCGCGCGATCGCCGACGAAGTGAAGCGCACGCCGGCTCAGGTGATGCTTCGCTGGAACATCCAACGCGACGTCGTGGTCTTGCCGAAGTCGGTCACGCCGCAGCGCATCGCAGAGAACGCGGGTCTGTTCGACTTTTCGCTCGACGCGAAGGCGATGGCGCGCCTCGACGACCTCGAAGAGAACCTCGTGACCGGCTGGGACCCCGCCGCTCAGCGGTAGCGAGAGCTATCTCATCAACCTACCGCGCCCCCCGGTGCGTCGGTGGGGCGTGATCGATTCGGGTCGTTTGCGCATTACAAAGCGTGCGCCGACACCTTTCGCCGATTTTTTTGTTTTGCCTGCTCGCCGTGGAAGCGTGCGGCTCGACGTCCAAGAGCACCGGCAAATCCCCCGCGCCCACGGGAGCTTGTGCGGCTGGCGGTTGTGCCTCCGGCGGCTCGTCCGGCGCGCCGGGGTCGCTCGGCGGGGCCAGTTTCGACGGCGGTAATTCGCTCGTCTTCAACGGCACCGGGGGAACGCCGTCGTCGCTCGACGCGGGCACGTGCGAGAGCGTCAGTCACCGCGGCGAGAGCGTCGAGGCCGATCTCTTCATCATGATGGATCAGTCGGGGTCGATGAAGGACGACGTGACCGGCGGCGTGAAGTGGGATTTGCTCACGACGGCGGTGACCGCCTTCGTCAACGATCCCGCATCTTCCGGCATCGGCGTCGGCATCGGCTATTTTCCGGTCCCACCCAGCGACACCGACTACTCGTGCGACGCCTCCGACTACGCGAAGCCGGACGTGGCGATCGCCACGTTGCCGGGAAACGCCACCGCGCTCGCGTCGTCCATGACGAGTCACGCGCCCGGGGGTCACACGCCCAGCGTGCCGGCGATCACCGGCGCCATCGAGTACGCCAAAGCATGGGCGATCGCTCACCCCGCAAATCGAACCGTCGTCGTGTTCGCCACGGACGGCGATCCGAACGGCTGTTCCAGCACGGTGGACGACGCCGCTGCCGCCGCTGCCGCCGGCCTGGCCGACACGCCGAGCGTCGCGACGTACGTCATCGGCGTCGGAAAATCGATCAGCAAGCTCGACGAGATCGCCATGTCCGGCGGAACGACGAAAGCGTTCATCGTCGACACGACGGCGGACACCGAGAAGCAATTCCTCGACGCCATGAACCAGATCCGCGCCGCGACCGTCGTGCCCTGCCAGTACGCGATCCCCAGCGCCGACGCCGGCACGGTCGACTTCGGCAAGGTGAACGTCGTCGTCACGCCCACCGGCGGCGCGCCGTCGCAGATCCTCCAGGTCGACGGCTCCGACCATTGCGACGCCACCTCTGGCGGCTGGTATTACGACGACCCTTCGCACCCGAGCCGCATCGAAACCTGCGACGCCACGTGCACCGCGATTCAATCCGACCCCGGCGTCTACGTCGACGTAGAGCTCGGCTGCCAGACGAAAAAAGCGATCATCAACTGAGGCGCGGAAGAGCCGATGCGCGTCCGTCCGACGAAATGCGCCGCATGATGGTCGAGAACCGACGCCAGGTCGGCTCCGCTGCATCAGAGCGAGGCGACGCGCTCCACGCCGATCAGCGTTTCGACGCCATTTCGGCGAGCGCGACGACGGTGTTCATGTTCCTGCCCGTGCCGGCTTTGGCGGCGGGGATCCTCAGCTTCGATTGGCCCATGCCGTCTCCGTAGTGGACGTAGATCTCGCGCTTGCCAAGTCGGATCTCTTCGTCCTTCAGGCCGACCGCGTTGTCGATGGTGTCCTTCGGAGGGCGTTCGTCGAGAAAGATCGCGTACGTGTGTTTCGGGGTCTTCTGCGGAAACGGGTTCGCCTTCACGACGGCGACCATTTCGGCGGCGGTGCGCAACATGACGCCGACCGGCTTTCCGGCGTGGGCCAATAAGCGCTTCTCGAGCGCTGCCTTCACGGTGGCCGCCGCTGCTTTGCTGTCGAACACGACGTTGCCGCTCGCGATGTACGTCGCGACGTTCGCGAAGCCCGCTTCGACGCAGATCGCCTTCAGTTCGGCCATCGGCAGCTTGCCCGTCCCTCCGACGTTCACGGCGCGAAGGAGGGCGACGTACGTCGTCATCGCGCGAACGTAACATGCAGCTCACGGCGCGTCGGTTGCCGCTGTCGCGCGATAAATGCCGAAGACCTGCACGGCGCATCACACTTCCCGGTGAAGTGGCCCGAATTGAGATTTTTTTGGCACGGCCAGAGTGAGTGAGGGGCGGCCCCACATCGGATGATACGAGCGCATGAACGCACGAATAGAACGGGTCAGATCGCGTCCCACGGCCGTTGCGATGTCGCGGCTCCTTGCGTTGATGGCTCTGCCCATCGGCGCCTGTTCGAGCGGCAACACCGCTACCGCGCCGGGAGCGCAAGGAGTCGGTTCCGGGGGGTACGATGTTGGCGTTGGAGGCAACACTGCCGCCGGTGGTTCTTCTTCGTCAGGAGGGTTCCCCTCCGGCTCGGAAAATGGCGGGGTTCCGCCGATCACGGTCGGCAGCGGTGGGGCGGGTGCCGCCGGCGCAGGGAACACCGGTGCGTTCGGTGGCATCGGTGGGGTCGGAAATGCGGGAGGCGTCGGAAACAGCGGCGCGGTCGGTGGTTTCGGGAACACCGGCGGCATCGCCCCCGGCGGTGCTTCGAGTGCGGGCGGTGCGATCGCCGCCGGCGGCTCGGTCGCAGACGGGGGAGGCGGCGGAACGGTTCCGCCGAGCATGGGGTGCGCGGGCGAGACGATGCCGCCGGTCACCGGCGACTACAGCGCGAACGGGCCCATGCAAAGCACGGTCGTCAACAACACCGGGTCCGACGGGAATTACACGATCTATAGACCCGTGACGTTGGGTCAAAACGGGTTCAAGCACCCCGTTGCAACTTGGGGAAATGGGATCACGACCGATCCTTCGTACTACCCTGGGCTCTTGGGCGGCCTAGCGTCCCATGGGTTCGTCGTCATCGCGAGCAACAGCACGACGGTGACGACCGACTTGATGACGTCGGGGCTCGATTGGATGGTCGCCCAAAACGACGTTGCGGGAGACTACCAGGGCAAGCTCGACGTCACGTGTCTCGTCACGGTCGGCTATTCGCTCGGCGGGGGCGCCGCGGTGGGCGCGGGTGCTCATGCGAACGTCGTCGCGACGGCTTCGATGCACGGCGTGACCGGCGCGTCGAACGCGCTTCACGCGCCATTGCTCCTGCTCACGGCCCAAACCGACACGTTCGTGACGCCCGCGGGGTTCGTCACGCCCACCTTCGACATGTCGTCCGTGGAAACGTTCTACGGGACCTTGAGCTCGGCCGCGGACACCTCGAACGAAGGCCACTTGATCCCAGTCGACGGCGCGTTGTCGCTCATCACGTCGACCGCCGCGAACCTCGACGAACGCGCCGCGGTGTTCGCGTGGCTAAGGCTTTGGGTTTACGCCGATCAAGGCGCGAAGAAGTACTTCTACGGCGACGATTGCATTCTCTGCACGGATCCTTGGGTCATGCCGCAGCGCAAGAACTGGACTCCGTAGTCGCGTCGTCGCGTCGTCGCGTCGCCCGGACCCGTTGCCCCGGGTCGCTGGGCTTTCCGGGGAAAAGCGACGTTCACGTCGCGTGAGTGGACGCCCGCGCGTCGCGCGATCACAAGAGGCGTTGCATGCTGTCCGACCCGTCGCCGCGCTCGCTCATCGCTTCCGAGCACGATACTTCCGAACGCGACGACTCGGTCGAGACGCCGAATGGCGACTATCTCGATCGACTGATGCGCCGCGAATCGTTCCAGGCGCTCTGGCCGCTGTTCGCGCTCGCGCCGAAGCCGGCCAAGGAACTCACCGAGAGCTTCTCGGCGCTCTCCCATCTCCGTCCCTTCATGCCACGCGCGGGTGCTTGTCGCGTGCTCCACGTCGGCGACGGCGCGCATGCCCGGACCGGCGCGCTCTTCGCGCTCAAGAGCCGCGCGCACAACATCAGCGTCGATCCGATCGTCAACGATGCCATCGTCGACGGTTGGCGCGTCCGTTTCGGCGTCGAGCGCTTCGAGTGGCGGCGTTCGCTCGTCCAGGACGTCGCCGCGGAGCTGAATGCGCTTCCGCCGTTGCCGACTTTGGTCACCTTCGTGCACGCCCACGTCGACGTCGACGACGTGCTCCGTCACTTGCGCTGGGACGCGGCGTACACGCTCGCCTGTTGCGTTCCCGGACGGCAATTTTCGACGGAGCACGCCGTCGTCGCGAGCGGCATCGACAAGAGCGTGCTCTCGTCGTCGCGCGAGTTTCAGGTGCTCGCGAACCGGCGCATTTAGATTCCGCCGATCCCCGCGACTCCGGCGCCTCCGATCCCGCCGACGCCGATCACGACGCCGCCGGCGCCGACCAGGCCGCCGACCCCGAGGTTGCCGCCCGCGCCGATCGCCCCGCCGAAGCTGTTCATGACGCCGCCCGTGCCGATGAGCGCGCCGCCGGTTCCGAGGATCACGCCGCCACCGCCGCTTCCTAACGTGTCGCCGCCGACTCCGGGCGCGCCGCCTCCGCCGATGCCGGGAACGCCGCCCGCGCCGGTGCCGGGCCCTGTCGAACCCGAAACGGGGCCGCCGACGCCGGAACCCGCCGGCGTTACGCATTCGCTCGCCTGCGCCTGTCGGAGTGCCGCGATCTTTCCCGCGTCACTCGCGTCCGCGCCCGCGTCGATCAACAGCAGCCCTCCGTCGTTGAGCGGACACGTGAGCGGTGGCGCCGAACCCTTGCTGCTGCAACCGTATGCAACGAGCGCGACTGCGATCGAAACGCTACGAACGACTCGTCCCATCGTCATCGGTGGCCTCTCGCGAACATGCTTATCGCGAGTACGAGTGCATCATCCGTTCCACGCGCGATCGCCGGCGCAGTGCCGCGCCGCGAAACGCGTCGCCGTGGCGAGACGCGCCGAACGGACGCGCTACGAGACAAATTAGACCACCGCACGATCGAGCGTCGATGCTTGCCCGATCGCGCGCGCGCGCGATTTTTTGGGTTGTTAGAGGGGAATTCGAAGCGCGCGGGCGCTACGTTGCCGTGGCTCGTCGCGGTGGCGCTTCGTTGAGCACCAACCAAACCAATCCCAGGGTCTTGATCGCTTCCGCGAAGTATTTGAACTCGACGGGCTTTCTCACGTAAGCGTTCGCGCCCGTCGCGTAGCAATTGATGACGTCTTCGTCTTCCTTGGACGACGTGAGCACGACGACCGGAAGGTACCGCGTCAGGTCGTCCGATCGGAGGCGCTTCAATACCCCGAGACCGTCGAGCAGGGGCAGGTTCAGGTCGAGCAAGACGACTTGCGGCTGGACGTTGACGTCGCGGCCCGCGTAGGCGCCCGTCCCGAACACGAAATCGAGGGCCTCGACGCCGTTCCGTGCGACCACGACCTCGTTCGCGATGTTCGCCCTTTTCAGGGCACGAAGCGTGAGCGCTTCGTCGTCGGGGTTGTCCTCGACGAGCAGGATGAGTTTTGGTTCCGTCATTGGCCTTCCCCGTGCGAGCCGTCGAGAGTGAACGTGAACGTGGCTCCTCGATCGATGGCGCCTTGCGCCAAGATGATACCACCGTGGCGCCGGACGATGCGCTGAACCGTCGCGAGGCCGATCCCCGTTCCGGCAAAGTCGGTTTCCTTGTGGAGCCGCCGGAATGGAGAAAAAAGCTTCGACGAGTGCTGCATGTCGAAGCCGACGCCGTCGTCGCTGACGAAGAACGCCGGCTTTCCGTCGCGTGTGGTCCGGCCGAACTCGATTCTCGCCATCGGCGACTTCGACGTGAACTTCCAGGCGTTCCCCAGTAAATTGTCGAGCAGCACTCGCAAGAGCTGTGGGTCGCCGTGACCTCGGAGGTCGCTGGCGACGACGAAGTCGACGGTCCGCGACGGTTCGCTCGTCTGCAGCTGCGCCATCACCTGCTGAGCCATTTCCGTGAGGTTCACCGGCACGCGGACGAGCTCGGTGCGCGTCACGCGCGAGAGCGAAAGGAGCGCGTCGATGAGCTCGCCCATCCGTGCCGCACCGGCCCCGATGCGTCCGAGAAATTCCTTGGCCTGGCCATCGAGCTTGTCGGCGTAGTCCTCGAGCAACGCGCCGCTGTACCCGTTGATCCCGCGAAGCGGCGCGCGGAGATCGTGCGCCACGGAGTAACTGAACGCCTCGAGCTCCTTGTTGGTCCGTTCGACGTCTTCGAGGAGCACGGCGCGCGTGTCGGCGAGCTCCTTCGCCGAGTCGGCTACGGCTTTCCGCATGCTCGCCATCTCGAGGTTCGTGCGAACGCGGGTCAAGAGCTCTCGGGCCGAGAACGGCTTGACGAGATAGTCGTCGGCGCCGCTCTCGAGCCCTTCGATGACCGCCTCTTCGCCGGCGCGCGCCGAGAGCAGGACGACGGGGATGGTCGTCGTTTTCGGGTTTTTCCTGAGGGCGGTGAGCAGCGCGAATCCGTCGAGGCCCGGCATCATCACGTCGCTGAGTAGTAGGTCCGGCGGCGCCTCGACGGCGCGCGCCAGCGCGGCCTCGCCGTCGGCGACGGCCTCGACCTCCCAATGCTTCTCGAGCAACCGCACCAGGTATTCGCGCATGTCGTGGTTGTCGTCCGCGACGAGGACGCGCTTGTGCTGCGTCGACGGGCGATCATGAACGGACGACGGCGTGAGCGACGGCACCGCTTCGCGCGGGGCCTTCGACGACCCCGCGACCGGCACCCATTGGGACGCTTCGAGGAGGTACGGCGAGCTGAAGCTCGCGCCGTCCGGTCGATGCGCGAACGCACCCCCGTCGCTCGGCGCGCGCGACGTGCCTTTCGGAATCGAGACCACGAAGGTCGTTCCCCGGCCCAGCGTACTTTCGGCGCGCACCGTCCCGCCGAGTTGTTTTACGAGCTCTTGGACGAGGGCGAGGCCGATGCCGGTTCCTTCGAAGCTTCGGCCGCGCGCGCCCTCGACGCGATGGAACCGTTCGAAAATGCGCGGCAGCTCCCGCTCCGGGATGCCGGTTCCGGTGTCACTGATGGTGAGCTCGACCCGTCCGTCGTCACCGCGAAGCCGCACCGCGATCTGGCCCTCGAACGTGAACTTGAAGGCGTTCGACAATAAATTCAGGACGATCTTTTCCCAGTGCGATCGGTCGAGGGAAACGATTTCCTGGGGCGGCGGACAATCGACGACCAGCGCGATCCCGACCGATTCGAGCAGCGACCGAAACGAACCGGCGAGTCCGATGGTCAACGACGAGAGATCCGTCGGTTCGACCGTCGTCGCGAGACGGCCGGCCTCGATGCGTGAAAAGTCGAGCAAGCTGTTCACGAGACGGAGCATGCGAAGCGCGTTTCGGTACACCGACTCGAGGCTCTCGCGACCGAGCACGCCGTCGCGTTGACGAATGGCGTCCTCGACCGGCCCGAGGATCAACGTCAGTGGCGTTCGAAATTCGTGACTGACGTTGCTGAAGAACGTCGTTTTGGCGCGATCGATCTCGGCGAGGGCTTCGGCCTTCTGCCGCTCTTCTTCGTAGGCGCGCGCGTTCGCGATCGCTCCGCTCACGGCCGCCCCGACCAGGTCGTAGAAGCCGCGATACGACTCGGTCAAAATGAGCCGAGGGCTCACCCCGGCGATCATGACCGCCGCGGGGCGCTCGCTGCCGGGTTGCGCGATCGGAATCGCGAACACCGTTTTCGGCGCTTCCGCGTACGGCCCGACCTTCAGGTGGGCGAGCCGAATCGCGGCGTCGTCGATTTGCGTCGCAGCCGCCGTGCGCACGACTTCGGCGACGGCCCACGGCGCGGTCGCAGCCCGAAGATCGATCGACGACGGACTCGCCGTCGTTCGTCGCTCCATGCCGGTCGCCCCGACGAGTCGCGCGCGCCCGCCATCGCTGTCCACGCGGTAAAAGAGCACGAACGGCAGATCGAGCTCGGACTCGGCGAGGACCTGCGTCGAGAGCGCGAACACATCGTCGATCGTCTGTGCTTTGCCGACGCGGGTCGCGACGTCGCGCAGCGTCTTCGTCCGGCGCTCCGAGAGCATTTGCTGCGTCATCTCGGTGACCGGGTGAAAGAGCCCTCCAACCCGCCCGGATTCGTCGGTGATCGGACTGAAGGAGAAGGTGAACCAGGTCTCCTCGAGGAAGCCGTACCGATCGAGGAACATGCGCATTTTCTCGAGGTAGGCGCTCTTGCCGGACCACGCCGAAGCGTACGCCTCGCCGAGCACCTCGAACGTCGAGGCCCAGCACTCCCGAAAATCCATCCCCATGGACGTCGGGTGCTTCGCGCCACAGATCGGCCAATAGCCGTCGTTGTAGATTTGCACGTGCCCCGCGCCCCAACAGAGCGAGATCGGTGAATTCGACGCCTGCGCGAGGCTCACCGTGCTGCGCAAGCTCTGGGGCCACGACTCGATCGAACCGAGCGGCGTTTTCGCCCAATCCATGGCCTTGATCAGCTTGGCCATTTCGCCGCCGCCGACGAGCCAATCGCCGCGAGGATCGGCGCGGCTTTGGTTGCCTTCGTCTTTCATGTCGTCGGACAACTGACGCTCTCGCGCGGAGCCAAAAAATCGGACTCTCGAAGTTCTCGGACCTTAAGCGACTAGCTCGGAAAAGTCAGTGATCTCAGGGCGCTCATGGGGATACGCGCGGAAAATCATCTCCCGGCGCATCACCCCGGCGCGACGAGTGGCGAACTTCGCCATCTCTTCAATCGCGCGCGCCTCACAATCCGAGCGACGCGCCCGCGCTCGCGCCGAGCACGGCGCCGCCGATGCCTGCGATACGCGACGAGTCGGAGAGAAATGAAACATCGGCGAGGACGTAGCCCAGGTCGACTCCGACGAGCGCAGACCAGCGGGCGTCGATCGGGAGCCGCAAGCTCGCTTCGAACAGCAACGCGGCGATCCCGTTGCCGTACGAGTGCCCCTGCACATCGCCGGCGCCCCCGCTCGGCGTCCCGTGAGCGAACCCGTACCCGGCGTGCAACGTCGTGAACACGTCGAGCTCGGTCGGGCCGCGCGTGGCGACACCGATGCCGGCGCTCGCGGTCGCGGCCCCGACGAGGGCGCTCGCACTCTCGAGCGCTACGTCGCCCATCGCGAAGTCGGCGCCGAGCCGAAACGCGAGCGCGTGCGATCCGCGGAGGCGAAGACGCGCCGCGCCGCCCAAAAGCGCGGTCTGGCGCGACGGCATCGCCCAGGTGAACGCCGAGACGTCGAGCTCCGGCGCGCGCTCGCGTACCGCGCGCTCGGTCTCCCCGGCGCGGACGCGGCGCGACTGCTCCTCTCGGTCCTCGAGGATCCTTCGATCGGTCTCGCGACGCGCGGCGTCCATCGCAGGGACGAGCCGATAGACGAGAGCGGCGTGGACCTCGGGAGGCGGCGCGACGGCCGGCGGCGGAGAGCCGGCAAGCTCGAGCTCGGCGAGGCTCGCCGAAAGCAGCTCGGAGACGGCGATCGCCATCGCTCGGGGTCGCTCGTCGACCCCGACGTCGGCCAGCGTCATGCGGCGTTCCATGCTCTTCGACGACGCTCGATCGACCAGGGTGATGGTCACTTCCGTCGCGTCGTCACGGCACTCCGACGGCGCGAGCACGATCGTCGCGAGCAGGCGCGCGGGGTCCACCTCGGCCGGCGTCCCCGCGCGCGGGACGACCACTTCGTTCACGCCGAGCGTGGCGAGCTCGATCCGGAGCAGCTCGACGAGGTGGCCGCGATCGTACGGTCGCCCGATGCAGGGAGGCGCATCGACCACGACGGTGGTCGCGATCGGGGCGCTGACCGGGGACTCCGCTCCGGAGCGCGACGCCATCGAGATGATCGTCGCGAGTGCGAAGAGGGGCAATGCCGCGCCGGGTACCCGAGTCCGACGCCGTTTCACCTCGCGACCCAACGGTCGATGTCCGTCTGACGGCGACCCGCAGGAAATCGCCGCGCGTAGTCGGTGGCGACGGCGCTTGCGCGCGCTCGATTGCCGGCTTTCACGTCGGCCTCCACCAGACGCGCCATCACGTCTTCCTCTAGTCCGGCGGGGACGCCGAGCGCAAGCGCGCGTTCGAGCGCGACGCTCGCCTTCTCGGGTGCACTGAGGCCGAGCTCGATCCTGCCGAGGGTCACCGCCGCGAGCGCCGCTCGCTCGCTCGACGGATACGTCGACAACAGTCGCTCCAGCGGTAACACCGCGCCGTCAGGATGCCCTGAAAGCCTGGCGACGTCGGCGAGGGTGAACAGATCATCGGCGGATGCAGCCCGCGCCGTCTCCAGCTCGAGCCCCTCGGTTCCGAGCAAATCGTAAGCGTGTGCGTAATCCTGCGCTCGTACCCGATCGCGCCAGCCTTTGCCCGCGAGCGACGACGGCACGCGCTCGGGGTGTGGTGCTGCGCTGCGCACGACCCCGCCGCCGTCGTGTTCGGGCTTCTCCGCGGGCGCGCGTACGTCGAGGGAGCGACCTGCTTCGAGCCGCGCGACGCCGTCCGGCACCGTGCTACCGCGGACGAGTACGACGCCGCGCGCGACGACGACGCGAACCGAGCTCGGCATGCGCGTCACCGTGAATCGCGTCCCGACGACCTCGACGCTCGCGATGCCCGCTTCGATGATCCAGCGCCGCGGTCCCTTCGGTTCCACGTCGAACGTGACGGTTCCGCGCGCGAGGCGAACGACGAATTCGTGCGCCGACGACGCCAGGGGCTCGAGCCGCGAACCGGGTTCGACTGCGATCCGCGAGCGATCCGCGAGCGAGACGAGGACCCGCTTCGCGGCAGTCGCTACTTCGACGGGAACGACCGGGGTCCCATCGGCGAGCAGGAGCGGACCGGGCTCTTGAACGGCCACTCTTCCACCACGAGCCGGCGTGGTCGTCGTGACAAAACCGAGCGCGAGCATCGAGACGATCGCGATCGCGGCGCCGAGCGTTGCCCAGCCGACCATCGCGCCGAGCCGAACCGCGGGCACTCGCCGTCGTTCCTCGACGCCCCGCCACAGCCGCGCCACGGCCCGTTCGTCGACCGGATCGCGAAGCATGGTGGACAGCGGATCCGGAAGCGACGCGACCGGATCTTCCGAGCGCGGATTCAAGCGGGTATCACTCACGGCGCTCTCCGCTCGGCTCGACCGCGACGTGCTCGGAGATCGCGAACTCGGCGCGCGCCACGAGGCGCTTGGCCGTCGCGAGCGAGCAACCGCACGCCGCCGCGACGTCGCGGAGCTCGTGTCCTTCGACGTGGCGAAGCACCCACGCGATCCGGCATCGCGACGGCAACGCGTCGAGAAGCCGATCGACCTCCGAGAGGGCGACGCGCACCTCGGGACCCGCGCCCGGATCGATCTGACTCGCGAGCGTCGCGTCGTCTTCGCCGCGGTCGAGTCCGAGCGCGCGCAAGAAACGCCGTCGCCGAAAGCGACGATGCACGAGGCGAACCGCGATCCGCATCAGCCACCACTCGAACGCTTCCTCGTCGCGCAGTTGTCCAAGGCCGTTCAATGCCGAGACGAATGCCTCTTGCACGACGTCTTCCGCTTCGTCTCGCCGCGCGAGGAGGCGCATCGCGGCACGAGTCACGGCGCGCACGTGGCGATGATAGAGTGCTTCCTCGGCCCAGCGATCTCCGCCGCGAGCTCGGCGCACCAGCTCTCCGTCGGACTCGGTGGGTTCGATTCGCGAGCGCGGCCCGGTATCTCCGCGCGACACGACCGAGGTCGGCGCGGAGATGTCGAAAGGCGACCGGGACATGCGACCCACGAAATACACCGACTCTCGAGTCCAGGGCCGCGATGCCGGCGAAACGGCTCACGCTCGCCGAAGATTTTCCGCGCGTGCGCTTTTCGTGAGCCGATCGACCACCCCTGTGGCCCCTTCGAACATGAAGACGCAGTGGGCTCGGTGGGGGTTATTGGCTGGAGCGGTGGGGGCAGGGTGTTCGTCGCGGGGGGCGATTCTGACGACGGACTCGCATGTGTCGGCGCGAGATGGAGGGACCGGCGGTTCGAGCAACGGGGGCTCGGCCGCCGGTCACTCGGGAGGCAACGGGGGCGAGGTGTTTTCCGGGGGCGGCACCCCGTCGCTGGGGACGGGCGGCGGTCCCGTCGGGTTCGCGACGGGGGGCGGTTCCGGAAGTCAGAGTGACTTCCCGGATGTGGGCGCGTGCGCCGCCTTCAGCACCGCGGGAGAGACTGTCCTTGCGTCGAACCTCGACTTGTTCATGCTGCTCGATCAATCGTCGTCGATGGGCCAAGTCGTGAGCGACGCCGGCACCACGCGATGGACCGGAACGACGAGCGGCATTGCCGCGTTCTTGAATGCTCCGCCGATACGCGACGTCGGCGCCGGGATTCAATACTTTCCGCTCGGCGGAATCGCCCCTGCGTCGTGTACGGCCGACTATGCAATGCCGGCGATCGATATCGGGACGATCCCGGAGAACGCTGCCGGGATCATCGGAACGTTCGCGGCGCACGCTCCCGCCGCCTTCACGCCGACGGGGCCGGCGCTGACCGGTGCACTCCAGCACATGAAAGCATGGGCCACGGCGCATCCCTCGCGCACCGCAGCGGTCGTGCTCATGACCGACGGTTACCCGACGGAATGCGATCCC
>DATBBD010000417.1:0-5505 GCA_036271175.1 Polyangiaceae bacterium
CCCCCTTACGTTTCAAGCCGCGTCTTATTGCCACGGGAGCGTCGCTTTGCCAACGCCCTCACGGTTTCTCTTTTCTAGTTCGCAACATGGACGCGACGTGTGCGGTGGTGGCGGAAAGTGCAGTCCCCAGGGCGTCGAGAACCGCCACTGTGCGTCCGAGTGGGTCCGATGGCACCTGGGCATGTAGGAAATGCGGGGGATGGATGCCCGCCGTGAGTTCGACGTTGGCGCGCCTCTCGTGTTCTTCCTCGGTTTTTCGTCGCCGTTCGAGCTCGAGCCCGCCGCGCTCGACGAACTCGAGCGCACGGGGCAGCTCGCCGCGATCGAACCAGACGCCGTGAACCGCGCAGACGTCGACGATGATGCCGCTCTGCCCTCCGAAATTTCGACGCAGCATCAGATTTTTGCAAACTGGACACGCAACGTAGACGACAGGTTGGTCGAGAGGGTTCTGTCGAACGATGCGTCGCGGGGCTCGGGTTCCGTAAGCCTCCCGGCGCGTGAGCAACTCGTGAAGCAACCCGTGGTCGACCAGCTGTCCTCCGCATTGTCCGCAATCGTGAAGCGTCCCCGAACCTCCTTTGAAAGCGAGGAAGGGCAGACCGCAGTGCGAACAACGCAGGCTCTCGGTCTCTCCCACGGGTTCGAGCCCGAGCGGCGAGCCGCAGGCGACACAGAGCGCGTGGTCGGGGCGGTTTCGGTGAAAGCAGGCTCCGCAGCGGACTCGGGCGAGCTCTTCGCCGCAGCGGCTACAGCCGAGCGCGTCGTCACTCACGCGCTCGCCGCAATGAGGACAAAAGGCCGTCGGCCCTCCGTCTCCTTGCCCCGAGCTGGTTCGATACGGGTCGACCACCAGACCCGAACCACACCATTTATCGATGATCGGGGCAAACCAGAGGGCGCGTTCTTAGAGAAGGCAATCGATGCCGCCGGTTTAGCTGGGGTTTTCTTCCGAGACCGCCTGTGAGAAAACCCTACCCCGTGGCGTAGACGATGACTGAACACGATCGCCAGGACGGCGCGCCTCCCCCTCCTCCGCACTTCGAAGCGGATCCGACCGATTCGGAAGTGGTCGTTCTTCCGGAACACGCGAGCGCGTATTTTTCACCGCGGTCGCCACCGGCCGCGCTCTCCCACGACACGATCGAAACCGAGGCGGTGCGTCTCGCGCCGAATATCGATCCGGATCAAGCCGACACGCGCCCGATTCGCGTCGAAAGCGTCCCTCCGCCGGCTTGGCATATTTCGCGCGTGGACGTCGACTCGCCGACCGTACTCATTCCCGCGGTTCGCGCGCGACGGCAGCTTCGGACCATGGGCGGCGTCGCCGCGATCTGGTTCGTCGTGTTGGTGCTCGCCGCAGTGCGGTGGCTCCAGACCGATCGGAGCGACCCTGTCCTTTCGTCTGCGTCGGCGGCGAGCTCGCCAACGGCGCGAACCGTTCCGGTCGCGGCGCCTGCTCCGCTACCCGTCCCGGTAACGATCACCGCGCCGGCGCCAAGTGCGCTCGCGGCCGTCGCACCTCCGCCCGCGGCGCCGGCGAATTCACTCTCGACGACTGACGACGCGGCTGCATCGGCGACCGCCTCCACGCGAACTTCGGGTACACATCGTTCCGTCTCGTCTCGGCCGCGCCCCGCGCCGCGCGCGTCCGAAGCATGGCTCGACCCGGGGCCCCCCAAAGCCTGGCTCAAATGAAGCGATTTTTCTGCGCCGTTCCCGCCGTCGTCGCCATCCTGGTTTCCGTTCCCGCCCGAGCCGACGCCCCGACGCGCGCGGCAGAAAATGCGGAGCGCGCCGACAAGCTATTCGTCGAGGGAACGAACGCCTTCGAACAACGTCAATACGCCGAGGCGTATCGCTCGCTCCGCGCCGCGTGGGATCTCGCGCCGAGCTATCGCACCGCGGCGGAGCTCGGGCAGGTCGAGCTCCAGATCGCGGCGTATCGCGACGCCGCGACGCATCTCGCCTATTGCTTGCGGCACTTGCCCGCCGACGTCGAGCCGACCGCGCGCGAGCACATCGAGCAAGGGCTCGCCGAGGCGCGGGAGCACACGGCAGCGCTTCGCATCCGCGTCACCGTAGAGGATGCCGACGTCACGGTAGATGGCGCCAGCGTCGGTCGTTCGCCGCTCGAAGGCGTCGTTTTCGTCGAACCGGGAGCACATGAGCTCGCGGCCACCCGATTGGGCTACGTGGAAACGTCGCAGACCGTCCAAGCCCCCGTGCGCGCCGCGCTCGACGTCACGTTGAATCTCGTGCCGACCTCGCCGTCGTCGCCGATTTCGGCTTTGCCGCTAGCGCCAGCCCCGCCGGCGCCGGCCGCGCCACCCGAAGACGCGACGCCGCACGCGTCGAGCGGGCTTCCCCCGGCGACGTGGGTGCTCATCATCGGCGGCTCGCTCACGGCGGTCGCGCTCGGGACGGCGATCGGGTTCGAGGTCAAAGGGTCGTCGGACAACAGCGACGTGCAAAAGCTCGCCGCGCAGGTCGGCGCGTCCACCAGTTCTTGCTCGTCGTCGACCGCGCCCACTTGTTCGCAGCTCGTCGACAAGCGTAGCGATCGCAATAGCGCGAACGAAATCGCAACGGGGATGGGCATCACGACCGGCGTGCTCGCCGCGGCCACCGCCATCACCGCCTTCGTGCTCTGGCCTCACAAGCGTGCCTCCGGTAAAGACACCGCGCTCCGCATCGACGCGGGAGGCAACGCCACCGGCGGCACCGTATGGATCGGTGGGCATTTCTGACGAGGGAGGGGGGTGTGAGACCTTGCATCAGGGTGGGACTTCGAATGAAGCCGTTCCTTTCGACGTGTGCCGCGATTGCTCTCGCATCGATCGCCGCGAGCGCGAGCGGCGCCGAGCCGACGCCGGCCGACATCGCTCACGCGAAGAAGTTGTTTTCGGACGCGACCGAGCTGCGTGAAGAGGGCAAGTACGCCGAGTCCGACGCGAAACTCCGCGAAGCTATCGCCATCAAGGACACGCCCGGTCTCCGGTTTCATCTCGCGGTGTGCGAGGAAAAACTCGGTCACCTGATCGAGGCACAGTCCGAGTACGACCACGCGCAGGCGCTCATCGATCAAGGCGTCAAGGCCGCGGACGTCGCCGAGCTCATCGGTCCGGCGCGCTCCGCGCTCGCCGAGCGGATCCCGACGTTGCTCGTGCGGGTTCCCGCCGGAGTCCGCGGCGCTGCTGTCTCAGTCGACGGGCAACCGATCGCACCTCAGGCGATCGAGCATCCGATGGAGCTCGACCCGGGGACGCACTCGCTCCTCGTGCGCGCTGCGGATCATCGCGACTTCAACCTCGAAGTGACGCTCGTCGAGGGCGACGATCGCGTCGTGGACGCCGTGCTGCTTCCAACGTCGTCATCGAACGACCGCTCTGCGGCGCCGCCGCCCTCATCGCCGTCGTCGTCTTCCGGCGCTGCCGTCGTCGAGACGTCCGAGGCGGCTCCTGCGAAGAAGCCGTCGTGGTTCGGTGCGCGCGAAGCGGTGCTTCTCGGTGAGGGCGTCTTCGCCGTCGCAGGTGCCACCATGGGAACGGTGTTCGTCGTGAAGTACGCGCAAGAGAATCGTTATTACGACGCCGAGCTCAAATACGTCGACTCTTTGGGCTCCGATTGTTCGAAACCGGTACAGCCAAATCTCGCGTGCACCAATCTCGGCAACTCGGTGAGCGCGCGACAGCTCGATGCCGGACTAGCTCTCGGCGGATTCATCGGCGCCGGCGTCGGTGCCGCCGCATTCGTCACCACGTGGCTACTCTGGCCGAAGCACCATGCCGAGTCCGCGAGCGTTCGCGTCGTTCCAGGTCTCTTTGGCGGCTCAGTCGTCGGCGATTTTTGAGCGTTGCGAGAGAGACACCCGAACGTCGCGTTGCGTGCGCAGCGTCATGGGGCTCTTTGCAACGCATCGCCATCGCGTGAACGAATCGACGTCAGCAGACGTCTCGTCGACTCGGATCCGAAACGTCTCGCGCCGTACCGCGTAGTCATTGCATTGGCTCGGCGTTGCTGGACTACTGTGAAAAAAGCGTGGATTCGATCCGCGGAGCCCACGCGAACGTTGACTCCCGAGTCGTCATCGGAGACCGTCCGCGCATCCTTTTTCGAACGAGAGGCAACTCGGAGTGGCAGCAAAGAAAACGTCGGACGAAGGCAACGCGAGCGATTTCATTCGGGCACAAGCGTCGACCATGACGGCCCCGGAGGTCCTGGAAGCCGGCAAGAAAGCGGGATTCGAATTCTCCGCGAGCCTCGTCTACGCCGTCCGCGGACGCATGAAGAAGCCGACGTCCAGCGCTCCATCGAAGCGTGAACCGAAGTCGCGCCGCGCCGCGAGCGCGTCCGGAGGCACTCGCCTCGACAGTCAGATCCAAGGCCTCGTGAACGGCTTCGTCCGCGAAATGTCCGAGCTCGTGCGTCGCGCCGCGCTCGACGCCGTTCGACAAGCCCTCGGCGAACGCAGCCGCTAGCCCGCGCGCTATCTCATAAACCTACTGCGCCCCGCGCTGCGTCGGTCGGCCTCCTCGAAATAGCAGCGTATGCCTGCGTCGGCCTTCCTAGCATCGCGGGGCTCGCTACGGTTTCTGAGATAGCGCCCCATCTCGTAAACCTACTGCGCCCCGCGCTGCGTCGGTCACTTCGTCGTTGCGAGAGTCTTCGATTTGCGAGCGGCATGGACGTCGGCTTTGACGCTGAAGGTCTCGCCGCAGCCGCACGTCGAGGCTTCGAGGGGGTTTTTGAATTTGAGCCCCTGGAACATCAAGGTGTTCTCGTAGACGATGGTGCTGCCGTCGATGTAGTCGATGCTGCGATCGTCGACGAACACCTTGGTGCCGTCGAACTCGTACACGATGTCGCGCGCGCGCGGCGGGTCGTCGGTGTAGTCGAGCACGTAGATGAGGCCGTTGCAGCCGCCGCCGCGAACCCCCACGCGGAGCGCGGCGTTCGGCCGTCCCTCTTTTTCGAGGCGTCCGCGGACGAACCCCGCCGCTTCGGGGCTCAGCACGATGCGCGGCGCGGTGGCTTCACGAGACGTGGAGGCGGTGGGGAGATTCTCGGTGCTCATCGGTTTTCTTCGTTCAATTTGGATCGCCGGGGAGATCTGACAAGGTCCTAGACGAGGCCGAGCTCGAGCCTCGCCTCGAATGAGAGGCGCTCGCGGGTCCAGGGCGGATCCCAGACCAGCTCGGTCTTGGCGCGTCGCACGCCGATGGTTTCACGCACCCGGTCGTGAACCTCTTGCACGAGCGAACCGGCAACCGGGCATCCCGGCGCGGTGAGCGTCATCCGTACGTGCACGTCGCCCGCGGGCGATACGTCGAGCTCGTACACGAGCCCGAGGTCGTAAATGTTCAGCGGAATTTCGGGATCGTAGACCGTCTTCAAGCCCTGAACGACGCGGTCGCTGAGCGCGCTCGTGTTGACGGGCCCCTCGGTCGGCGAAAAGCCGTCGTCCTCGAGGATGAACGCGTCGGTTTTCTGAGCCTCGACGTT
>DATBBD010000418.1:0-3786 GCA_036271175.1 Polyangiaceae bacterium
CGAAGGAGAGACGCTCGCTTCGATAGCGAAACGTGGCGCTCGGTTCTCGACGGCCGACGTCGTTCGCTTCCTCGAGGATGCAGCCACACTGCTCGACTACCTCCACGGCCGCTCGCCGCCGGTCATCCATCGCGACATCAATCCGAAGAACGTCCTTCAGCGGCCGGACGGGTCGTTCGCGTTCGTGGATTTCGGCGCGGTCCGCGATCGCCTGAAGCCCGAAGGCGGAAGCACCGTGGTCGGTACGTTCGGGTACATGGCGACCGAGCAATTCCAGGGGCGCGCGCTGCCCGCTTCCGACGTGTACTCGGTCGGCGCGACGGCGCTCCGCATGCTCACCGGCGTGGAGCCCGAGAACCTGGCGCACCGCGGGCTGGCGATCGACGTGCGCGCCGCGCTGGGGTCGAGTGTTGAACCCGGCCTCCGTCGAATGCTCGAGCGGATGCTCGATCCCGATCCAGATCGGCGCGCCTCGAGCATCCGCCCGCTACTCGCGTCTGCGCGGCCGAGCCGGCCCTCCCCTTCCAGCCGGAATGAAACACGCGCAGGGACCGGCGACCGTGCTCGCGAGAACCAACGCCACGACAACCCCTGGGGCGGTAACCCGTGGGACTGGAAGCAGAGCGGTAACCCGACGGACTGGCAGCAGTTCGCTCGGGACGTCACGGCGAAGGCGTGGGAACCGTACGCGCGCTCCTTCGAGCAGTCGCGACACTCCAGGCGTCGAGCCCAGCGCGAAGCCAAGCGCGAACAGAAGCGCGCTCGACGGAGACTTCGCCGTCGAGGTCCGCTCCGCGGGCCCCCGCTGTTGTTCGCGCTGCTCGGCCTGCAAGTGGCCATGCTGGTGGTCGCACTGGCGGTCGGTTTCGCCGTGCCGCTCGCGCTCACCGTGCTGTCGATCCTGTTCGGACCGGCGTTGCGGTCCGCGGCGCTTCGTGTGCGCGAAGCAGCGGCCCGCGCTCATCAGTCGATGCGAGACGCGCAGCGCTTCTTGATGGAGGGAGCCCCTGCGCCGTCCGATCCGCCTCGCCCCTCGGGGGTGCGCGTCGACGCCTCGGACGCGACCGGCGGCGCGCGGCAACGCGTCGAGGCCGACGACGAAGTGTTCGACACCACCGGCACGGACGTCGATTCGACCCCGCGCGGCCACGCCGATCGTCGATAGCGGCCGCGCGTCAATGATGCGCCGGCGAGTCGGCGCCCGCGCGCCTTCAATGCGCTTCGGCGGCAGCCTTCGCGTTCCCCAGGTCGGGCTTCGGCATCAACAAGATGAGCGGCATCGCGACGAACACCAGCACCGCCGTCGCGGAAAATGTGTCGGCGAAGGCCATGACCATCGCCTGGATGTCCACGGTGTGGTCGAGGAGGCTCATCGCTTGTTGGCGAGCCTCTTCGAGCGGGAACCCCTTCGCGAGGAAATTGTGAGTGAAGGCCGCGATCCGGTCCATCGTGAGCGAGTCACTCGGGATGACCTTCTCGATGAGCACGTTCCGGTGGAACGCCTGCCGCTGGCTCAGGAGGGTCGACAAGAGCGCGACGCCGACGCTGCCGCCGAGCTGCCTCGTGAGGCTGTAGAACCCGCTCGCCGCAGCGACGTCCTTCTTCGGAACGCCGCCGAGCGTGAGGAGGCTGAGCGGCAGGAACATGAACACCGTGCCGAACGAACGAATGATGAGTGGCCAGAAAAAATTCGATTCGCCGGTCTGCGGCGTGAGTTGGTTCAGCTGGAGTAGGGCCACGGCCAGAATGATGGACCCGCCCAAGAGCATCATGCGCGCCTCGACCTTACGAAGGATGCGCGCGCCGAGCGGCATCGCGACGGTCGACGCGAGCGCGCCGGGCAAAAGCAAGAGCCCGGTATCTTGGGACGTGTAGCCGAGCATGGTCTGCGCAAAGAGCGGCACCGCGAAGAGTGCGCCGAACAGCGCCATCCCCACGACGACCGAGAGCACGCTCCCAACCCAGAGGGATCGGTAGCGGAGCACCCGGAGATCGACCACCGGCCGCTCGGTGACGAGCTCGCGCCACACGAACGCTCCGAGCCCGACGACGGCGGAGATCGAGAGCATGACGATGAACGGCGACTGGAACCAGTCGTCGGTCTGACCCTCCTCGAGGACCGTCTGAAGCGACCCGAGGCCACCCGCGAGGAGAAAGATCGCGAGCCAGTCGACGCGCGACGCCGTCCGATTTTCGGGATCCTTCGGAAGCGCCGCCATCGTCATCAACACGGCGAAGATGCCGACCGGCAGATTGACGAAGAAGATCCAGCGCCAATCGACGTTGGTGACGAGATAGCCGCCGAGGGTCGGGCCGATCGTCGGTCCGGCGATGACGATCGCGCCGAACAACGCCTGCGCCTTCGCCTGCTCCTCCTTCGGGAACGTCTCGAAGAGGATCGCTTGGGCTTTGGCGAGCAGACCGCCGCCGGCCAGACCCTGAATCACGCGGGCGACGACCAGCATGGGGAACGTGGTCGCCGTTCCGCAGAGCATCGACGCGATCGTGAATCCGATGAGCGAGAAGATGAAGTAGTTCTTCTTCCCGTAGCGCTGACCGAGCCACGCCGAGAGCGGCAAGATGATGACGTTCGCGATGGAATAGCTCGAGACGACCCAACTCACCTGCGTCAACGTCGCGCCGAGCGAGCTCTGGATATCGGCCAGAGCGACGTTCACGATGCTGGTGTCGATCACCTCGAGGAGCGCGCCGAGCGACACGGCGACGGCGATCGCCCATTTATTGGCGGGCCCTGCGTAGGCGCTCGCCGGAGCCGCGGAAACTGTCACGGTGCGCTCCTTCTACCGAGTGTCGATCGTGGCGTCGGCGCTCATGCCCGGACGCAGCACGACCCCGGCGGGAACGTCGCGAACCCGAATCCGAACCGGCACGCGCTGCACGATCTTCGTGTAGTTGCCGGTCGCGTTGTCGGGCGGCAAGAGCGAGAACTTCGCGCCGGTCGCCCCGGAAATGCTCTCGACGTCGCCTTGAAGCTCGACGCCCGAGTACGCGTCGACCGTGAAGTGCGCCGGCTGCCCGACGCGCATCTTGCCGAGCTGGGTCTCCTTGAAGTTCGCCGTGACCCAGACGTGGGGGGTCACGAGCTGCACGATGGACTGGCCCGCGGCGACGATCTGTCCTTCGTTGATCGTGCGCTTGGAGAGCACGCCGTCCTTCGGCGCGAGGATCCGCGTGTACGACAGATCGATCGCGGCGAGGTCTCGCGCGGCGCGATCGGTCTCGACGGTGGCGTGGGCCGCTTGCGCCTTGGCCTCGGCCTGGCGAACGACGGGCTCGACGTTCTCCGACTGCTTTGCTTTCGCCGAAGCTTCCACGACGCGGCTCTTGGCCTGCGTGGCCGAGTCCCGGACGCTCGCGGCGTGCGCGCGCGCACCGTCCACGTTCGATTCGGCGAGAGCGAACATCGTGTCGGCCTTGTCGAACTCGGCCTTGGAGATCGACGCGCTGCCGAACAGCGTGGTCGCGCGGTCGTGGTCGAGCTTGGCCTGCGCGAGGCTCGCCTCGGCGGAGCGCACCTCGGCGTCGGCTTCTTTGATCTGCGCCCCGTAGGTTCGCGCGCCGACCGCGGCCGTTTGAAGACCGGCTTCGGTGATCCGCTTGTCGCCCATCGCATCGGTCTCGGCGACCTGAACGTCGGCGTCGGCCGCGGCAGCGGACGCTTCTGCCGACGCGAGCGTGGCCTCGGCCTGCGCCATTCGCGCTTTGGCCGGAGTGGGGTCGAGCTCGGCGAGGAGATCGCCGGCCTTGACCTGCTGGTTGTCGACG
>DATBBD010000419.1:0-4572 GCA_036271175.1 Polyangiaceae bacterium
TCCTCGCGAATTTTCCGGTGGAACGCGTGCTCTACGAGGGCGTCTCCGAGCCGTACACCGACCTCGAGCTCGGACGGGTCGACGGCGTGCTCCTGGACCACATCATCGCGAATCGGTATGGGTGCGTGCGCAAAGACGTCGAGTGCGTCGCGGGCGACGTCACGCGAGGCACGTACGTCGTCGGGATCCGGAAGGACGATCGACGGCTCCAGCGAGCGATCGACGACGCACTCGACGGCATGGTGTCGAGCGGCGAACTCCGGCGCATCCTCGAACACTGGGCGCTGTGGGACGCGCGCCAGGACGCACTGGCGAAGGCAGTTCCCGCGCCCAGCGCCGCGCCGGAAAGCGACGTCAGCAGCAAAACCAGAGCGCCCGACTCGAGCACGACCGTGCTCGGCCCCGAGCCGGAGCGGCATTTCGGTCTCGCGGACGCGGCACTGTTTCTGAGCGGCGCGCTGATCACCGTCGCGCTCTCGGTTTCGGCGTTCGCGATCGCGTTGCCGCTCGGGCTCTTGCTCGCGCTCGGACGGCTCGGTCGCTCGAACGTCGCGCGGTGGCTCGCGTCGGCGTACGTCGAGGTGTTTCGCGGCACGCCGCTCTTGCTTCAACTCTACGTGCTTTATTTCGCGCTCGCGCCGGTCGTGAAATTGGGACCGATGACCGCGGCGATCCTCGGGTTGGCGTTCAACTACGCCTCGTACGAGGCCGAAATTCAACGCGGCGCGCTCCTCGCAGTGCCGCGCGGACAGGCGGAAGCCGCGCGCGCGCTCGGCATGAGCCGGTGGCAAGCGCTGCGGCACGTGCTCTTGCCGCAATCGATGCGCATCGCGCTTCCGTCGATGACGAACGACTTCGTCGCGCTTCTCAAGGATTCGTCGCTGGTCAGTGTGATCACGGTGGTCGAATTGACGAAACGGATGACGATCGCCGCGGTCGACCTCCGGGGTTGGCTCGTTCCGGGAATCGCTTGCGCGGCGCTCTACTTCGCGATGAGCTACCCGCTGGCGCGGCTCGCCGTGCGGCTCGAAGAGAGACTGAAGCGTGATCAGCATCCGGAAACTCGTTAAGCGTCACGGCGATCGTCAGGCCCTCGCGGGCGTCGACGTCGAGATCGGCGCCGGCGAAACGGTGGCGGTCGTCGGACCCTCCGGGGGCGGAAAAACGACCTTGCTCCGCTGTCTGAACGCGCTCGAAGACTTCGACGAGGGCTCGATCGCGATCGCCGGATTCGAGCTCGCGCCGAAAGGCGCCGCGATGAGCCCGCAACGGCTCGCGGAGCTCCGCACCAAGGTCGGCATGGTGTTTCAAGATCTCCATCTCTTTTCGCATCTCACCGTCCTCGATAACGTCACGCTCGCGCCGCGGGTCGTGAAGGGCGAGTCGGCCGAACGCGCGGAAGCGACGGCGAAGCGCTTGCTCGAACAGGTCGGCCTCGGGGACCGCGGCGGCGCTTATCCGCACCAATTGTCGGGCGGACAGAAGCAGCGCGTCGCCATCGCCCGTGCCCTCGCCCAGGCGCCCGACGTGCTCTTGATGGACGAGCCGACGAGCGCCCTGGACCCCGAGACGACGAAGGCCGTGGCGCGCATGGTCGTCGAGTTGACGCGGGGCCGCGTCACGGTGGTGGTCGTGACGCATCAGCTCGACCTGGCGACCGCGATGGACGCGCGCATTTTGAGGCTCGAACACGGTCGTCTCGCCGGCTCGCCCCCTCCCGACCACCGAGTCGCCGAATCGAGCTAGCGGGCTCGGCTCGTGTATGATGATGATGCCCTTGGCTTCCCCTTTTCACCCCTTCGAACAAGGACCATGCTGAGCATCGATCTACGCGGAAAACGTGCGCTCATCGCAGGCGTCGCCGACGACGGCGGATTCGGTTGGGCCATCGCCAAAGCACTCGCAGAGGCCGGCGCCACCGTCTGTGTGGGGACCTGGCCGCCGGCCCTGAACATTTTCCGGACGATGCTCGCTCGCGGCAAGTTCGACGAATCGCGTCACATGTCGGATGGGTCGCTCCTCGACTTCGAGCGCGTGTATGCGCTCGACGCGGCGTACGACCGGCTCGACGACGCTCCCGAAGACGTGAGGACGAATCGGCGCTACGCGAACGCGGGCGACTTTTCGCTCGCCGGTTTGTCGGCCGCACTCGTCCAGGACTTCGGCGAAAAGCCCGTCGACATCGTCGTCCATTCGCTCGCGAACGGACCAGAGGTGCGAAAGCCGCTCCTCGAAACGAGTCGCGCCGGCTACCTGACGGCGATCAGCGTGAGCGCGTACTCCTTCGTCGCGATGGTGAGCCGTTTTGCACCGCTCTTGCGCCCCAAAGGCTCCTTTCTATCACTCAGCTACCTGGCCGCTGAGCGCGTCTGTCCTGGCTACGGCGGCGGCATGTCGTCGGCGAAGGCGGCGCTCGAGAGCGACACGCGCACTTTGGCGTTCGAAGCGGGAAGGAAATACGGCGTACGCGTGAACGCGATTTCCGCGGGCGCATTGGCGTCGCGAGCCGCGAGCGCCATCGGCATCATCGATGAGACCATTCGCTACACTCAAGCGAACGCACCGCTGCAAGAGCAGCTCGCAGCCGACGAAGTGGGCAACGCGGCCGCCTTCTTGTTGAGTCCGCTCGGCAGCGGAATCACGGGCACCGTGGTCTTCGTCGACAAGGGCTATCACACGATGGGTAAGGCGACCGAAGAGCGGTACTCGGCCCCTTGAATCTCACGGCGACGCGGCTCGAGGCCGAATTCGCCGTCGGGAAGCACACAGCAATGGCGTATTACTTCATAAGTGAAGCACCGAGTCGCCTCCGATGATCGACGGATCCGCTTGCCGATCGAGCCGGGTCGCACTTACGCTAACACCGAGAGGAACACACCGATGAGGGTTGCGATAATAGCGTTGCTTGGAGTGGTTACGTTCGCGTGCGGATCGAGCATCCCGCCGCCGAACGACGAATGGGCAGCGGCGCAAGCCGACGTGGGTCGCGCGCAGTCAGGCGGCGCCCCCGACGTTCCGGACGCGAAGCTCCACCTGCAGCTCGCCCAGGAAGATCTCGTGAAGTCGAAAGACTTGATGGACAAGGACAACGAGCGTTCCGCGAGCATCGTCGCCGTCGCTCGGGCCGAAGCGCAGCTCGCGCTGAGCATGGCGAAGGCATCGCAAGCGCAGAGCAAAGCCGCCGACGCGCACCAGGCGCTCGAGAACGCCGGCGGAAAGTGACTCAAGGGAGAATAGCCATGAAACTTCGTCGAATTGCGTCCATCGCCCCCATCGGACTTTTCGTCGTTTCAGCGTGCGGCGGCGAGCAAATGCCGCCCAAGCAGCTCGTCGATGCGCGCACCGAGTTCGTACAAGCGAAGTCCGGCGTCGCCATGCAGCTCGACCCGACCGACGTCCACGAGGCTGATCTCGCGCTGCAGAAAGCCGAGCACGCCTGGGCCGATGCGCCGGACGATCCGAACACGGTCGACCTCGCCGTCATCGCACAGCGCAAGTCGCAGATCGCCGAGCAGGAAGCGCTCGCGATGCAGGCGAATCAGCAAGCCGACGCCGACAAAGCCAAGGCCGACGGCATGATGTCGTCGCAGCTTCAGCAGACCCGCGCGACGTTGAACAAGACGCAGCAGCAACTCCAGCAGGAGACTGCTGCCTCGGAAGCGCAGAAAGCGCAGCTCGCCGAAATGGAGGCGAAGCTGAAGGACGCCCGCGACACCATCGCGAAGATCGCCTCGGTGAAGGACGACGACCGCGGCATGGTCATCACGCTTTCGGGCGAAGTCCTCTTCAAGACCGGAAAGTGGGACTTGAAGGCCGGCGCGATGGCGAAGCTCGACGAGATCGCCGAAGCGCTCCGCGGCAAAGAGCAGCCGATCGTCGTGTACGGCTTCACCGACAACGTCGGCTCACGCGACAACAACATGGATCTATCGCAGAAGCGCGCGAGCTCGGTCCGCGACTACCTCGTCACCAAGGGCATCCCGACGGATCTCATCACCGCCCAGGGGAAAGGCCCCGACGACCCCGTCTCCGACAACAATTCGGTCGAAGGCCGCGCCTCGAACCGCCGCGTCGAAATCGTGGTTCAGCCGAAAAAGGCGTAGCAAAGTCCGAGTCCGATGAAACGAGCGTGCGGCGCGGTGAACGCGTCGCACGTTCTTTTTTTGGGGGGCGCCCTGACGTCGATTGCGTCGGCGACCCAGCTCGGAGTGCAGCGCGGCGACCGCGTCGAGGTCGAAGCCGCCCGAGTTTCGCCGTAGTGACTGAACCCGCCGTCGCGGATGCGGACGTATTTGATGCGTGCGACGCCGAGGCATTTTCGAAGAGGGGAACATCGGCCCGCGTCGCCTCACCCGGCGACCGCGTCCGGCCGCAACCCGCCGCGAATATGAGCACGAGAGCGAACGTGCCCGCGCCTCTGACGGAGCGCGTCCAATGAGTGCGCCAATAAACCCGCATCCGAGTCTCAGTGCCTCAAGGCGACACGAAAGTGCGGAGCGTGCGATCGCCGGCCGAGTCGCAGGCCGCCAGGGTGATTCCGGACGACGTTCGCGCGAGCGCGAAATCGCCCGG
>DATBBD010000420.1:0-3011 GCA_036271175.1 Polyangiaceae bacterium
GCAATCGAGTACAGGCCGTTACCGCCCGTGGCCGGAACGCCCGACGAAGCGGTGTTCTGGCTGTAGGAGTAGATGACCTTCGTCTTGTCGTGGCTGAGGAAGAGCGAGTTGCCGCCCGCGACGAGCGGAACGTCCGCGCCCACTTGGAGCGGCGAGTCCGTGCTCGACGCGAGGTCCACCGAGTGGATGTCGGCGTACGCGTTGCCCGTGCCGCCCGAGCCCGAGCAGCCCGAGCAGTTGTTGTTGTAGACGACCTTCGTGCCCGTGGCCGTCACGTTCTGCCACTCGCCCGAAGCGTATGACTTCGGCGTGCCGCCCGTGACCGGAACGGCCATGAGATCGCCGATGCCCTGCTGCGTGTTGAGGTTCGAGATCCAAACCACGTAGCTCGAGTCGCCCGAGAAGTCGTCCGCGGCGCTGACGCCGAAGAGCGCGCCCGTCTGCGTGCTGTCGAGCGTCGTCGGCGTCGCCGCGCCGCCGGCCGTCGACGTGAGGTACAGGTCGCCGCCGAACTGCTGCGTGTCGAACGTCTTCGTGAACATGATGTACTTGTCGTCCGGCGAGATCGCGCGGACGAAGTTCACGTTCGCGGCTTGGACGACCGAGCCAACGGCGGGAAGCGCCGTCGTCGCCGTACGCAGGTCACCCGCGGACGTCGAGTAGAGGACCGAGGAGCCCGCCTGGTTCATGTAACCGAACGTCCAGAGGTTGTTCTCGATGTTGAGCGCCTCGCCCGGAACGCAAACGCCCGTGGGGAACGGACAGACTTGCAAGCCGATCGTCGTCGCGACGAGCACCTTGTCGCCCGCCGCGTCCGCCGACCAGAAGTTGAGCGCGCTCGTGACGATGTTCGACGGCGTCCACGTCGTGCCGGCGTCGCCGCCGGGCGCGAGGACGTAGCTGGTCACCGTCGCCACCGGGGTGCCGCCGTCGGGCGGCGTGACGGTGCACGTCGAGCTGATCGCCGCCGTGTTCGTGATGAAGCCGAGCCGCGGCGTGCAGTTGTTTCCGCTGCCGATGTCGACGCCCGTGACGAGCGAAGTCTTGCCCGACGCGTCGGAGTTTGCGCCGACGATGTCGCCGTTTGCGCCGTTTACGTCGGCGTTCGCGGTGTAAACGAGGTGCTTGCCGTCGACCGAGGCCGCGAAGCCGCCGTTCGGCGCCGAGTGCGTCTCGACTTGCGTGAGCGTGCCGCCGTGCTGCCAGATCGACAGGATGCCGACACCCTTCGCCGTCAAGCCCGACCACACGAAGATCGTCTTGTGATAGAGGCCGACCGCGAACGTCGCGGGCGCGCCGATCTTCACGGGCGTGCCGCCCGCAGAAGGAACCGCGTAGAGCGCGTTCGACTGGCTGCCGTCTGCGTAGATGACGTCGTCGTCGTCGCTGACGCCGAAGATCTGGACGCCGTCCGTCGGTGCGAGCTCCGTGCCTTTCGGCGTGACCTGCACCGGCGCGTCGCCGCCCGCGTCTTGCGTCTGGACGTCCGGCTTCACCTTCGCGTCCGTGCTCGCGTCTCCGCCGTCACCAGCGTCGGTGTTGTCGTCGCCGCTGCACGCCGAGAGCGTACCGGCACCTGCCCAAACCGCACCCATCGCTACCAAGAGAAGCTTGAACCGCGTCATTTCGTCCTCCGGATTGAGGCGCGGACCCTAACACTGAAATAAACCGGAGGCGACCATCGAAGAGGGGGCATGAAGAACGATCGTCTCGCCGCCATCGTGGCCCACGCGGGCACCTGGTTTGCGTGGTTTCTCGCGCCTTTGCTCGTCTGGGTTCTTCGACGCGGCGAGTCACGGTACGCCGAGTTTCACGCCTTGCAGGCGCTCCTCTGGTCGATCTTCGGCACCGTCGTGTCCGCGGTCACGTGCGGCGTCGCGATCCCGGTCTTCCTCGCGTTCCACATCTACGCGGCGTGGAAAATCTACAAAGGCGAAGAGTACGAGTACCCGATCGCCGGCGAGCTCGCGCGCGGCATGGTGAGCGGGAGTTAGACGCGAAGTTTTTCGGCGATGAACGCGACGAGCTGACCGGGCGTCATCGCGCCGACGTGCGCGCCGACGTTCGCGAGACCACGCGCGACGTCTTTGTCGTAGGCGGGGTACGCGTTCTCGTCGAGCGCGCAAAGGCCGAGCACGATCGTCCCTTGATCGACGAACGACTTCACGCGCGAGATCATCCCCGTCGCGGTCGCGCCTTCGTAGAAGTCGGAGATGATCGCGATGATCGTGCGGCGCGGATTTTCGACGAGCTGCCGCGCGTAATCGAGCGCGACGGGCGCGTCGTTTCCGCCGCCAAGCTGCACCTTCATCAAGGTCTCGACGGGATCGGTGATCTGCCCGGTGAGATCGACGACCTGCGTGTCCCAAATGCAAAGGTGCGTCTTCAATCCCGGGATGCCCCACAAGCACGCCGCCGTCACCGCGGTGTGAATCACGGACCCCATCATGCTGCCGCTCTCGTCGACGAGGAGAATGAGCTGCCACTTCTCCATCTGCGTCCGCTTGCGCGAAAGAAACAGCGGCTCGCGGATCACGAGGCGATGTTTCTTCGCGTCGTAGTAGCCGAGGTTTTTCTTGATGGTGGCCTTCGCGTCGAAGTTCTTCGCGAGCTTGATGCGCGAGCGCCGCCGCGTGCGCGTTCCGTGAAACGTGTAGCGGACTTTCTTCGCGAGCTTCTCCATCAGCTTGCGGATCACTTTTCCGACGAGCTCGCGCGCCATCGCGAGGACCTCGGGGTTCATGAGGTGCTTCGTGAGAAGGACGGCGCGGAGGAGCGTCTCGCTCGGCTCGATGCGCTTGAGCACCTCGGGGTTCGTGACGACTTCGTGGATTTGGTACTTCTCGACGGCGTCGCGCTCGAGTCGTTCGATCGTCTCGCGCGGGAAGAGCTTGTGAACTTTGTTGAGCCACTCGGGCACGCTGAGCTTGTTGGACGAGCCGCCGCCCGATCCGCGCGGGCCGATGTCGCGCTCCTCGAGCTCGTCGCCGCGCTCGTAAAGCCAGCCGAGC
>DATBBD010000421.1:0-4688 GCA_036271175.1 Polyangiaceae bacterium
CGCTCGGTGCGCGACACGTCGGCGCGCGCCTGTTGCTGTTCCTTCTGATCCGCCGGCAGAGTGTCGACCAACGCCAGGTATCGGTCGTAGAGCTCCACCGCGGAGGCGTACTTGCCGGCGCGCGAAAAGCATTCGGCGAGCGTGAACATCGTCCCCGCTCTCGGATCGACGTCCAAGCTTTGCTTGATGAGCGCGCAGCCGATCTTGAAGCGACCGGCTTTCATGTCGGTCAGCCCTTCGTCGAACAGAGCTTGTGCGTCGTCAGCGCACGCAACCCGAGTAATTGAAGCGGCAACGAGAACCAGAGCCGCGCCAGCCAAGCGCCGAAGCACCGAGCGAAGATAGCCCGTGGTTCAGATCGTTTCACTCCGGAACGCCGGCTCGGCGCAAATACGACGGCGGGCTAGAGGAGGTAGAGCCCGACGGGACGGTGCAAACTAGTTATCTTACAGTTCGGGACAGCTGCAACTTGGACCGCGTTTTGGCTTGGCGCGGTGCTTCATCAAGTTGCTTCCCGCCGGACCGCTCGAACCGCCGAGGGCGGCGCGTTATCACGGAGGCTCGAGCGGCCGGCGGGCGCTGATAGTCACCAAAGCAAGACTGGTGCCGACGACCCAAACGCGCTACTCGTGCCGATACGTCAGAATTAATCGGTCTCTTTGCGCAAGCGTCGTACAAGTTGCGCAGGGATCGTGCGGACACATGAACACCGGCAGGCACAATCCGATAGAGGGCCCTACCGCGTTCGACCCTGGAACCGCCGCCGAAGCCGCAGACGGGGTCGCCGCGGGCATCGGGTTTCGCGTCTATCTGCTCGTGCGAGAAGGCGAAAAGACGCGTGTCGTGGACGTCCCTGACGCAGGGTCGGTGATCTTCGGCCGCGCGCCGGAAGCGAGCGTGAGAATCGACGACAACCGCGCGTCTCGGCGTCACGCCGAGTTGCGCCGGAACGGTCGGGAGCTCGTCATCATCGATCTCGGCAGTCGCAACGGAACCAAGGTGAACGATCGGCGGCTTCGCGACGAGTCGCTCGCGGTGGTCGGCGGCGACGTCATCAAGGTCGGTCCGATCGAAGCGCTCGTCGCGACGGCGGAAACACGCGGGGGTGGCGCGTCGAGTAGCCGACTCGAGCGCGAGCTCGCCGACTTCGGCACTTCTGCGGACGGTCGCGCCGTCTTGATTCGCATCGTGATGGACCTCGAACGATCGCCGGACGGTCTCGTTTCGCTCACCGAGCTTCTCGGTCCGATGGCCGTCGTGGAAGAACGCGGTGACGGCGAGTACGCCGCTCTCCTCGAAGAGCAAGATCCGCGGGTCGTGGAACGCGTCCTTTCGGCGCTGAAAAGCCGCCCCGGCGTGCAAGTGACGATCGCACGGTTTCCGGAGAACGGCCGCACCGCGGCCGATCTCTGGACGCACGCGTCGCGAGGCGCAAGCGCACCGCCCGTCGTCGCCGATACGCGCGAAGGCGTCGTGGTCGCCGACCCGGCGATGGTCCAAGTGTTCCAGCTCGCGCGCCGGCTCGCGTCGGTGCAGACCACCGTGCTCATCCTCGGCGAGACCGGCGTCGGCAAAGAAGTCATCGCCGAACAGATCCACCATTGGAGTGCGCGCGCGCAGGGTCCGTTCGTGCGCCTCAACTGCGCGTCGCTTCCGGAGACGTTGCTCGAGAGCGAGCTCTTCGGGCACGAGCGCGGCGCGTTCACCGGCGCCGATCGCCGGAAGATCGGCTACCTCGAAGCGGCGCAAGGCGGCACGCTCTTTCTCGACGAAATCGGCGAGCTCCCCGTCACCGTTCAAGTGAAGCTCTTGAACGTCCTCGAGAGTCGCGAAGTGCGGCGGCTCGGCGGCACGCAAGAGCATCCGATCGACGTGCGCGTCGTGTCCGCAACGCACCGCGATCTCACCACCGAGGTGGGCGAAGGGCGCTTTCGCGAGGACCTCTACTACCGGCTCAGCGCGTTCACGCTCGTCGTGCCGCCGCTCCGCGAACGTCAGGCGGAGATTCCGCTCATTGCCGAGATGTTCGCGCGAGAAGCCGCGCACCGCGCGGGACGGCCTCCCGTCGTGATGGAGGCGTCGGCCGTCACGGCTCTCGTGCGTCACCCGTGGCCGGGCAACGTCCGCGAGCTGAAGAACGCGATGGAGCACGCGGTCGTGCTCGCCGACCGCGGTCGCATCGGGGTCGAGCACCTGCCGGAGTCCGTCCGTCGTCGCGAGGCACCGCTCGCGACAGGGCCGAGCTCCTCGACGGTCAAAGACAAGCTTGCCGACCTCGAGCGTCGCAGCATCGAGGAGGCGCTGTCCGCCGAAGGGGGCAATCAGACGCGGGCCGCGCGACGGCTCGGCATGTCGCGGCGCGCCTTGATCTACAAGATCGAAAAGTACGGCCTCCGTCGCTGACGAACACGGCACCCTACCTGTAGGTGTGCCAATTCTCGCAAGAGTAGCGAGGGCGCCGCACCACGGCTCACTATTTTTCCGTTAGTGACGCGCGGCCGAGCGGCCGACACAGCCCATTTTCCATGCTACTCCAGTGTGGCGATCGGAGTGGTGCTTCCGCGCCAGGCGGGGTCACCTGGCACGCACTTCGCACTGTGCGAGCGGCAAGCAGCTCGATGATAAGGCTTCTTAAAGATGAGTGACTTCAAGATAGTTCTGTTCGCTGGGGTGCCGGCCGCAGTGGCCGTCGCGCTCTCGTTCGGGTGCTCGTCCGGAGCGGGTTCGGCGAGCGCGGCTCCCGGTGCAGGGAACACCCACAACGCCGGCGGATCGGCCGGAGCGATCTTCACGAGCGGCGGCACGACGGGGTCGAGCGGCTCGACGGGGTTCGGCGGCGGATTCGGCGCGACCACGAGCGGTGGCGGCTTCGTCGCTACCGACGGCGCCGCGTGTTCGACGAACACCTACTCGGGCGAGCGGCTCCCGCTCGACATGTACTTCCTCGTCGATACGTCGGGCTCGATGCAAGACAAGGTGCAAGGCGGGACGAAGTGGTCCGTCGTGTCTGCGGCGCTCACCGCCTTCGTGAACGACCCGGCCAACGCCGACATCGATCCAGGGATCGGATACTTTCCGTTGGTCTTGCCGAACGTGCCGGCCTTCTGCACGGTCGACACCGATTGCGCGACGTACGGGCCGTGCATCGACGGGTTTCCGGTCGACGGCTCGTCACCGCCCGCGCGCCTCTTCGGCGTTTGCAACGGCGCCGACGTCTGCCAGATCCCGCCGTACGCCATGCCGTCGGTGCCACTCCAGCTGCCGCCCAATCAGGCGGCAGTCGTGAACGACATCGCCAATCACGGTCCGGGCGGCGGCACTCCTACGCAACCCGCATTGTCGGGCACCATGCAGTACGTCACCGGTTGGGCGCAGGCGCACCCGGGGCGCACCAGTGTCATCGTGCTCGCCACCGACGGAGAGCCGACCGGCTGCGACACGAACACGGCGCAAGACGTCGCGAACGTTGCCGCGGCGGGCCTGGCCGAGATGCCCTCGATCCGGACCTTCGTGATCGGCGTCGGCAATTCGCTGCAGAACCTCGACCTCATCGCCGCGGCCGGCGGCACCAACAAGTCGATCGTCGTCGACACCGGCGGGGACGTCGCGACGCAATTCACGCAGGCGCTCGCCGCGATTCGCGGACAAGCCGTGCCATGCGTGTTCAACATCCCGAGCACCGGCGACGTCGATCCGAATCAGGTGAACATCACGTACACGCCGACGGGCGGCACCTCGACGACCATCCCGCGGACCACCGACGGAACGGCCGCGACGTGCGGAGCGGCAGGGGGCTGGTACTACGACGACCCGAGCAACCCGAAGACCGTGCGCGTCTGCGACACCTCGTGCACCGCGATCAGCGCGAGCACCTCGGTGAACTTCGAAGTCGGGTGTGCGACCGTCGTGGCGCCGCCCTCCTAGTCACGCCTGAGAGCGCCGTAGGCCAGGAGCTAAGGCGAGAGCACAAGAAGAGGGGGGGGTGCCTCGTTGTAGCCCGCGTGCACCAGTCCTGTTCGTCACTTCGCCACGCGCTAGGCTCGAGGGGGCGAAAACAGGCGTGGGTTGAGGTTAACGAGCCAAGGCAAGGGGAGGGCGGGAGCGGGAGACGGCGGCGGCAGCGAGCGGTCTTAGTCGCCGCTCGCAAACGGGTGGACACTTAGCCGAACGCTGCGCGGTCGGTGATCGCGCGGCGGTACTTCACGAGGGCGCCGGGTTTGTTCACGGTGAGCGCGCCGCATAAGACGCCGGCGTGGCCGTAGATCGCGACCAGGTCTTTGCCCTCGACGCTGCCTTCCACGACGCGCACGTCGTCGCCGGGCTTGGTGCGGCCGGCGAATTGGAGCTTCAAGTCGTATTGGTCCGACCAAAAGTAGGGCACCGAGCGCGGCGTGGGCGCCGCGGGTCCGTCGAGGAGCCGTGCGATCGCCCCGTTCGCCTGTTCGACGGCGTTCGTCCAGTGCTCGACCTTCATCGACTCGCCGAAGATCGGATGGTCGAAGCGCACCACGTCGCCGCACGCGAACACGTCGGGCACCGAGGTCGCGAAGTGCGCGTCGCAGAGCACCCCGTCGTTCGTCGCGACGCCGGAGCCGTCGAGCCAGGTCGTTTCCGGCGTCACCCCGATGCCGACCACGACGAGCTCGGCGCGCACGCTCGTGCCGTCGGTGAGCTCGAGGCGTTGGAGC
>DATBBD010000422.1:0-2170 GCA_036271175.1 Polyangiaceae bacterium
GGGAAGTACGCGGGCGTCCCGGTCTTCATCGTGGGGGCAGGGCCGTCGCTCGGAAAAAACGGCGCGCTCCTCGCGGAAGCGGCACGAAAGGGCATCGTCATCGCCGTCAATTCGAGCGGCAAGGCGCTCGCGAGCTACGGCGTCGAGCCGCAAGTTCTCGCGTGTATCGAGTCCATCGACCTCTCGCACCTGATCAAGGATTTGCCGTACATCGATCGCGTCGTCCGCGCGTTCAGTCTCTCGGGGCACCCTGCGACGCTCGCGACCGGACGCGGTCCGCTCTTGCCGGTCTACGAGGCGTTGCCGCAAATCTCGGTCCCGCTGAATGCGTTGACCGGCCAAGCGGGGCTGCCGGTCTGCGGAAGTGTTTCGACGGTGGCGTTCTCGCTCGCGCATCGGCTCGGCGGCTCGCCGATCGTACTCGTGGGGCAGGACCTCGCGTACACGGACGGCCGGGCGTACGCGCCGGGGAGCGTTTTCGAACAATCGCGTGCCACGCCGTCTGCCGACGGCACGCACGTCGCGCTCGACTGGTGCGCGACGGTTCGTGACACCCACAATCGCGCCGGTACCGCGATCCACTCTCGCGAACCGTTGATGTCGATCCTCGCGTGGGGCGGCAAGGGCGCCGTGTCCTCGACGCCGAGCTTCACGGCGGTTCGCACCTGGTTCGAAGGCGCTGCGTCCATTCTCGCGCGCGAGTGCCCGAATGTTCGTCTCGTCAACGCGACCGAAGGCGGCGCACGCATCGCGCGATTCGAAGAAGCGACCCTCGCCGACGTGCTCCGCGATCTTCCCGAACGAAATATCACGGCCGCGTCGATCGCGCGGGATGCCGCCGCACACGGCGCGATGTCCCGCGCGCGCCTTCGCGCATTCTTCCGCGAGCAGATCGACGGCATCTCGGAGGTCCACTCGGCCGCGAGCCGCCTCGGCCGCCTCGCCGAGGCCGCGGGAAGGGCGATCCAACAAGACCGGCCGCGTCGAGTGAACCGCGCCTTTTCCGCGCTTTCGCGCGCAGAAGAAGAGCTCCGCGGCGCCGTCATGCAGGCTCCGTTCGTCGACGCTTGGGCTTACGCCGGCGTCGGTGAGGCGATGGGTGCCCCCGAGAGCGGCGTCCGCGGTGATGGCGCGAGCGAGGAGGCCAGGGCGGCGATCGGGAAAGAGCGCGAGCTCGCTCGACTCATTCGCGGGGCTGCGGAAGAGCTCTCGGCCGAGCTCGAGCGCGTGCGCCGTGGTCTCGGCGACGCCTGACGACTTTCGCCGTGCTCACCTTGAAGGCGTAGGGCCTACACGGCTTCGGCCGCGCGGGCCAAAGCCCTCGGAGAATTTTCTCTCAAGGAAACGAGCGGGGCTCCGTTCATCAAAAACGACGGGCAAAGACGCCCGCCGAGCAGCCCAATCCGGGGCGCTCAAATCTCTCCAAGGACGGAGTCCACCATGATCAACATTCAAAGCAATATCGCCTCTCTCCAGGCCCAAAATTACCTCAGCGTCAATCAGAACGCCCTTCAATCGAGCTTCAACAAGCTGTCCAGCGGTTACCGCGTCAACAGCGCGGCGGACGACGCGGCGGGTCTCGCCATCAGCGAGAGCATGCAGTCGCAGATCCGGTCGTATACGGTCGCTTCGCGTAACGCGGGTGACGGTATCTCGATGGCGCAGACGGCTGAAGGTTCGTTGAGCCAAGTTCACGACATCCTAGGCCGCATGCGCGAGCTTGCCATGCAAGCGAGCAACGGCAGCTTGGGCACGACTGACCGCGGCTACACGGACACGGAGTTCAAGTCGCTTCAGGCCGAAATCGGCCGCATCCAGGGCTCGACTCAGTTCAACGGAAACAACCTCGTCAACGCGACCGCAAGCACCGTGACCTTCCAGGTCGGCCTCAACAACACCGCGAACGATCAGATCGCTGTCACGTTCGGCGGCGTTGGCCTCACGGCGCTCCTCGCTGCGTCCACGACGCTCGCAGGCTCCGGTGCATCGGCGGCCTTGGCTTCGCTCAGCGTCATCGACGACGCGATCACCAAGGTGTCGACGGCCCGCTCCAACTTCGGCACGGCGATGAACCGGCTGACGGTGGCAACGGCCAACATCAACACGATGTCGACGAACCTCACTGCTGCAAACTCGCGTATTCGTGACGTCGATGTGGCGTCGGAGACCG
>DATBBD010000423.1:0-3168 GCA_036271175.1 Polyangiaceae bacterium
AGGGCGCCCTACACGGTAGTCTTATTTTTGAGGCTTGTAGTCGTCAGCAGTTCGATGACAAAAGGCAGGGTCCGCGTCACGCGGACCAACTTAGGGAGAGGCGAATGATCCGAGCATCGCGACTGGTAGTTCTGGCAGTGACATCGACGGCCTTGGCCGTCGCATACGGGTGCAGCAGCAGCAGCGGTGGAGGCGGCGGCTCGGACAACGGCACGTATTCGAGCGGGCTCCCGGGTTCGACGTCCGCTGGCGATTTGACCGGCGACCAATTCACGCAATTCTGTGAGTCAGCGGCTCAATTCGTCGCCACCAAAGCCCCGGCGCAGGAGCTGCTCTGCAGGTTTGCCGGCGTATCCGCGGCCACTGCGGTCGCCGCCATCGGCACGAGCGCGACGGACATGAGCGTCCAGCAAGCGTGCACCGACACGTACAACACGTGCATCAACACGCCGAATGTAGACGCCGGGAGCGGGACCAACCCGTGCACGAAGCCGACGGGCGCTTGCACCGCGACGGTCACTCAAATCGAGACCTGCGTGAACGAGTCCGTCTCGACCGTACAGACCGCGGTCAACGCTATTCCGGCGTGCACGAGCCTCACCGTGGCATCCTTGAAGGCCCCCGGCTCCGGCGGCTCTTCCGGCGGTACCAGTGCCATTCCGACGCTGCCCCAATCGTGCACCGACGCCAACACGGCCTGTCCCGGATTCCTGGGCGGCCTCACGGGCACGCCCTAAAACCCGGGCCTGAAAAGACCGCGAGAAACGGGTACTCTCAGGAAGAGCGCGTCCACTCCGAGTCGGGGCGGACCGCGCTCTTCACGAGGCTCGTCGCGTAGGTTTCGATGGCCAACCCCAGCGCTCCGGGCGGCGTCGAGCCGCCCATCGTCATCGGACGCTACGAGCTCGTGGCGCCGCTTGCGTCGGGCGCGCTCGGGGAACTCTGGCGCGCTCGAATCGCCTCCGGTCCCGAGCAGGGTCGGATGGTCGGGCTCCGCCGGATTTTGCGCGGTCCGGCTTTCGATTCCGGTGTCCTCGAGCGGATCACCGACGCCGGGTTCGCCGCGATGGAGCTGCGTCATCCGCGCGTTCTGGCGGTTCTCGACGTCGTCGTCGCGGGCGATCAGATCGCGATCGTGAGCGAGCTCTTCGGCGGCGCGGTCTTGAAGTCGCTCTTACGCGCCGGCAATGGCGGCGTGCGTCCGGTGATTCCGGCGCCGACCGCGGTCCGACTCGCGATCGATCTGCTCGAGGCCCTCCAAGCGGTACAGCGGCCCTGGCTCGAGCTCTTTCCCGAAGAGCCCTCCGAGGACGAACGCGCCGTTGCCCGCGGGATCCACGGCGGCCTCATGCCGGACACGGTGTTCGTCGCGAGTTTTGGGGAAGCCATGCTCGTCGAAGTCGGCATTTCTGGCGGCGCGATGACCGCGCCGAGCTTGCGCGAGCACCCGAGCGTTCTCGCGTACCGTGCGCCGGAACAACTCTCGGGTGAGCACACGATCGACGAGCGCGCCGACGTGTTCACGATCGGCGTCCTGCTTTGGGAGCTCATCGCCGGGCGTTCACTCTACGTGCCGTCGGTGCTGCCGCGCCCGGCGGGCGCGCCTGCGAGCACGCGTACTCCCAACGAAGCGTCGCGGATCGTCGCCGTCCGCGACCGCATTCTCGGTGTACCCGCGCCGCGCCTCGACGAGCTGCCGCTCCTCAAAGGGAAAGTGTCCACCGTGCTCTCCAATTGCGTCGCGCGTTGCCTCGAGCGCGAGCGGACACGTCGATTTCAATCGGTCGGCGAGGCGATCGACGCGTTCAAGACGCTCGACGCGCGCGCCGTCGGCACGCACGACGCCGTCACTGCGCTGCTGGTGTCGCTCGGCGCACCGGGGACGGCCGACGAAGCGCCGCGCGACGGACTCGAAGGGCTCGGCTCGAACCGGCCTACGTCGCCTCCGTCGGAAGCGCCGCTCGCGTCGACGCCTTCCGCGCTCCCATTCCGCGCGGACGAGCTCGAAGCGTTCGAACCCTTCGAGAGCACGCCGCTCGATTGGGACGAGATCGAGCGCGAGATCACGTCCGATCCGGCCGGTGCACGGGCGTCGGTCCGCGACATTCGCGACATTCGCGCAGTTCCTGAAGTTCGCGATCTCCGCACCTCGGCTCCGCTGGTCCGCGGGGTGATCGAAGACGAACCGAGCCCGCGCGAAGAACTGCAACCGGCCGTTGCGGTCGCCCGTCGCAAGCGACGCCTCGGTGTCGGAATCGCCGTCGCGGCCGCCGCCGTACTCGTGCTCCTGCTCGTCGGTTTCGGTGCGTTTTCTCCTTCTCGCGCTGCGCCCCGCGAGCCCGGCGTGTCGCCGGCCCCGCCGCTGCCCGTTCAGTCTCCCACGCCCGACGTGCCTGCTCCGCCGGCGTCGCTGTCGGCGATCACGCCCACTGCTCCCGCGCCCTCGTCGTCCGGTCCTGGACGTTCGTCCGTCGCTCCCGTCGCAACGCGCGAAGCCGCGCCGCCGCCGCATCCGGTCGCGGCCACCCATCGCACGAGCACCGCGCACACGGCGGGGGCGACCAAGCGGACCGCGTCCGACTCGAAGAAGCCGTTTCGGCCGAGCGGCATCTGATCGGTACCGACGCACCTACACTTACCTTCCGGTTCTTCGCGCGCGCCCCAACGAACATCGGGCGACGACGAATCGAGGATATGATGACTCCCAATGTGGCGCGCACGCCGGCTTGCGAACTGGGTCGTGGCCCTCGCGCTCTCTTCGTCGTTCGCTCACGCCGCCGGAAGCGAGCCGAAGCCGTCCGACGAGCAGAAGTCCGCGGCGCAACAGACGTTCGACGCCGGCAGCAAACTGTACGACTCGCACCACTTCGACCAAGCACTCGTCGCGTTCCAGGCTTCCTACCGCATCGTCGCGAGCCCGAACTCGCACCTCATGGTGGCGCGCTGTCTCCGCGAGACGGGCCACCACGCCGAGGCGTATCGCGAGTTTCAGGCCGTCGTTCTCGAGGCGAACCAGCGCGGTAATAAGTACGCGAGCGCAGCGTCGTCGGCGCGCGACGAGCTCGCGGAGCTGAAGCGCGACGTCGCGCTCCTGACCCTTCAGGTGAAGGACGCACCCGCCGGGTTTTCGGTGACCGTCGGCGGCGCGCCCGTCGATGTCGCGACCCT
>DATBBD010000424.1:0-5353 GCA_036271175.1 Polyangiaceae bacterium
GGTCGGAAAGCACATCGCAAGAAGGATGCCGGAGACGCCGCGGCTCTCCAGCGAGCCCGAGCCGCGCCGGAAAGCACGCGCGTCGAGCCTATCACTTCCCCGGGCCCGCGACCTCCCGCCCGAGGGGCGCGCGCCGCACCCCTGACAGAGCTGTCGCACGTCGGGCGACACGACGCGGCGCGCGTCGTGGTTCGGTTAAAATCCGCGGCGACCCGCGTCGCTACTTGAGCGCGACGTTCTTCACGACGAAGTTGCCGGCGCGGTCGTAGACGCGAAGCGAGAGCAGCACCGGACCTTGTGGAGCCAGGGTCGACACGTCCACGTCGAAGTCCTCACGCGGCTCGTCGTAGACGCCATCTCGCGGAAAAAACGGGATCCACTGGTCGGTCCCCGTCACCGAAGCTTCGATGCGAGCAATCGGTCCGACGCCGTCGATTGCCGTCCCTTGAATGCGACGACCTTGAACCTTCAAATCGGCGATCGTCGGCGGCGTGTTGTCGACGAGGATGACGCTGCTCTCGAGCTCGTGGCGGCGCACACGATCCGGCGGATTGGAGATCTCGTCGGAGGCGGTGACGCGCACGCGATATTTCCCTTCAGGAAGATCGGCGGTTTCCCAGGAGTACGTCGTTTTGGTGAGCGTGTCGTGGGGGTCCAGCATGTCGTACCAGGTCGACGTGCCGATGATCTGATACTCGACGCGATAGCGGAGATCGTCCTTGTCGGGGTTGTCGACCTTCCACTTCAACGTGATCGTCGAGCCGCTCTTGCGAGACAGCGGCCCACCCGAGCTCTCGACGCCGGTCGACGACGTCGGTGCGCCCTCGGCCTCCACCTCGGTGACGACCGCGCGCAGATTGTCGGTGACGAACGGAATCGTCAGCGACGACAGCACGGCGTTCGGGTCGCGATTCCAGCGCGCGCGCACCTGGAGAAATCGCGCCGCCGGGCTCGCCACGTCGGCGCCAGCCTGAACCGGCGAGCTCCACGCGCTCCACGTGTCGTCCGGCTCCTGCGTGTTCCCCGATCGCGTCGAGAACTCGAGCGCGCCGCTCGACAGCCACTCCATCTTGCCGAAGTGCGCGCGAAGGCCGGCGTCGAGCACCTTGCTCGTCCAGACCGCGTCCGTGCCGCCGACACCGCGAATCGGATGCAGCACCGCCGGATCGCTGGCCGCGACGTAGCGCTGCTTCCCCTTCAAGAGCAACGCGCCGATCTGTCGCTCTTCGACGTCGGCGACGAGCACCTCGTTGTGATTGTCGTCGACCGTGTAGACGCGTCCTTCGACTCCCGTACCGACATACGGGCGCCCGTCGTCGCCGAGCGCGAGGCTCGTGAAGTACTCGTCCTTGTTGTCGAGCAGCTGCTCGGGCGTCCCGCTCGCGTCGAATTTATAGAGGGTTCCCTTGCCGGTGCTCTTCGGCGGCTTCGCGGCGGGCGACGCCGCGGACGTCCCGCCCTTGCGCGACGGCGTGTACGTCCCCGGTTTCACCTCGTTCGCGACGGCGAACACGTCGCCCTTGTCGCCGACGACGATCGCCCGCACTTCGGTGCGCCCGAAGTCGTAGAGCACCGTGGCGCGCCCGGGCCCGGCGATCTTGTACAGCTTCGCCTTGTCGCTCGCTCCGGCGTACACGGCGCCGTCCGGCGCGACCGCGACGCTCATCAGGTGTTGCTCGGGCGCGTCGAAGTAGACCTGCGCCGTCCCCTTCTGATCGATGCGAAAGAGCTTTCCCTCGGGGCCGGTGGCGGCGAACAACGAGCCCGTCTTCGCGTCGTAGGCGAGTTGCCACACGTGCTCGGCGCCCTCGAGCTTGACGAACTTCTCCGCCTTTCCGTTCGCGTATTTCCATACTTCACCGTCGGGAAGCGTGCCGGCGTACACGGTGCCGCCGAACCCCTCGACGAGCGACGTGACCGCGAGCGAGCCGGTGTCGCCCGCGAGCTTCACCGAGGCGCCGTCGGACGCGAAGATCTTGCCGTCGTTGCCGGTGCCGAGGAGCACCGAGCCGTTCTTGGCGATGAGGGCCGACCAGATCGTCGTCGCGTCGGTGACCGGGATCTGACCCAAGTTGAAGCCCGCGCGCACGTCGCCGGACGAGTCGACCGCGACGCCCTTGAGGTCGCCGCCCTTGAAGTCGTCTCCCTTGCGGAGCTCGAAGGTGCGCGTGCCGACTGCGTGCGCCGAGGACGCGAGCAGGCACAGCGACGCGCAGGCGACGGCCAGCGGTTTGAATCCGTGTTTCATCGACATCTCGAATGGTTCTTTCGTCACCGCAGGACGGGTTTGACTTCGATCGTGACGTGGTCTTGGCCGCTCATGAAATCCGGCATCGCGACGACGGTGTCGACTTCGTCGCGATACGGCTCGGGGGCGACCGTCGCGCTGGTCGGACGCAACGTATCGAACGCGCCGGGCGGCAGGTTGTCCGCGACGTGGCCGTTGAAGAGCACCGCGTTTTCGCCGGGATACCCGACGACGATCGACTTCGGCGGGAACACCGGATCGACCAGGTTCGCGATGAGTTGGGCCAGGTTTTCCGCGGGCGGCCGTTCCTTGTCGACGTTGTATCCGGGTTTGATCGTGAGCGTCACCGATTGCCCGGCGAGGTACTTCGGAATCGGGACCTCGATCGTCTTCGTCTGCACGGGCCCGGTGAACGGCGACAAGGTGAGACGGATGCGCGCCGTGCCGCCGGCGTCGACCTCGTTCTCGAGCGCTTCGGCTCCGCGGAGCCGCACGATTTCGCGCGCGTACTTCAGCTCGATGTCGGTGTGCGAACTCTCGATGATCGCCGGCTCCCAGGGATTGTTCAAGATCGCACCAACCGCGCGGACCAGGTTCGAGCCGCTGAATTCGCGCGAATCGGGGGTTCCGCCGATCGAGACGCCGAAGTCGTCGAGCTCGATCTCGCCGTAGCCGCGGATCTTCAAGTGGCTCTTCGCGGTCCAGCTCACGTCCTGGTGTTCGTTCGCGACGGCTTGGACCGCGCTGCCGAGCGCGACCGCCATGAACGACGGACCCATGAATTTTTCGTGCGCGATCTCGAAGTGCCAGTCGGTGAAGCGCACGCCCGGAGCGCCGTGAATGCTGATGCTGCACGGGATGACCGGCGCCTTCGCCGTCTGCGACACGACGATCGCCGTTTCACGGTCGTTCACGAGAGCGCCGACGTCGCGCACCGGCATGCCCAGCTTGAACGAACGATAGTCGCTCGCGAGAAACCACACGACGCGGCCGATCGCGGTCGGCAGCGCGGTGATCCCCGACTCCATCATCGGGTGTCCGAACGCCACCAGCTTGTCGCCTTCGACGCGAGTCACCGTGCCGAGGCCCATCGCGCTCATGTCGCCGCGGATCAACTCGACGCCGATGGCGCCGCCGTCGACGTACCGGGTCGGAGCGTCGGGCTCGGCCGCGCCGCCGCCGCCGGCCTGAAGCGGCTCGAGCCCGAGCGGCGCGAGCAAGTCTTTCGCGACGTCGATCGCCGCGCCTGTCATGCCGCCCATGAGGAGAGGCGTCGACACCGGCCGCAACGTGGCGACCGATCCGAGACGCCGCTGCTCGGCGTCCGCGAGCGCCGCGGAGTGAGCCCGGACGTCGTAGTGGTCGAGCGCGCCGGCGTAGCGATCCGACGACGACATCGACGCTTGCGCCTGCTTCTTGTTGGGGCGCTCGGCGCCGACGTCGACGCGCCAGCCGTCGACGATCTTCGGGAGCGGCCGCTCCATCTCGTCGAGCATCATGCGAATCGGTGTCACGCCGGCGACGGGTTCGGAGCCGAACGTCCACCCATAGGCGTACGCGCCGGCCATCTTGCCATCCAAATAAATAGGACTCCCGCTCATGCCCGCGACGACCTTGGTCACTTCGAGGCGAGGGTGCTGGGTCTTGATGAGGATCAAGTCCTGGTGAGGCCGGAAATTCTTGAGCACGTCGATGACCTCGACGCCGAACCGCTCGGGCTTCGTCCCTTCGAAGACGGTGAGCCCGTAGCCCTTCATCCCTTTCTTGATTTGATCGACGGGGATGACATCGGTCCGGACCGCGTAGCCGTCGGCTCGAGCGACGCCGAAACCGATGGCGAGCGAGCCCATGAGACCCGCCGCGGCAGCCAAGGGAACCATCAGGGAGAGGCGCACGCGCGGAAGTGTAGTCGAAACACCTCGCCGCCGCCCCTCCGAGCCATCGAAACCCCACTTCGCTAAGATTCGGCGTCGCGACCTTCGGACTTCGGCGACGAACACTGCTTTTATTGGGCAAGGACCTTGGATTTCTTCGTCATGACCGCCATCGTGGCGTCGTTCGCGACGCTGGTGACCGCGCACGTCGCGCTCGCCGCGGGCCTCGTCGTTCGCGACCCGTGGTGGCGCGGGCCCCTGGCGCTGATCGTCGCCCCGCTCGCTCCGCTGTGGGGATGGCGCGAACGCATGCGCGCCAGGTCCATCGTGTGGATCGTCGCGCTCGTCGTTTACGGCGCGGCGTTCATCGCCGGTCGGCGCGGCGGATAACGGCGGATGCGGCGCGCGCGTTTCACTCGAGCGGCGGAGGGCGCGTCGGGGTTCGGGCGATCAGGCGCGGCACGCCTTCTTTGACCCAGCGATCGCGAACCTGTTGCGCGAGGTCGCCATGTTTGCGCCACGGCACGGCCATCCCATACACGAGACAGGCGTCCGAGTACGCAGGGTACGCCGCGTACGCGCCCGAGAAGTGCCAGCGCGCGAGTCCGAAGTCGACGTAGCCGTCCAACGACGTGACCACGACTTCCTGACCACGCCAGCTGTCTTCGATCATCTCCGTCTTGTCGAACTTCACGTCGAAGTTTTTGATCTGGGGAAGCGCCCACTTTTCGGCGACCGAGTGACAAGCGTGCGTGTCGGTTGGCGAGCCCGGCGGGACGTCGAAGATGAACAGCGCGCTCATCACGTACGAGTCGTCGCCGTACCGAAAGCCGGCGAACGAATCGAAGGACCAGAACTTCACGCCCCGATAGCGACGCGGATCGGGGAGCGGAACGACGAGCCGCTCGGGCTTGTCCGATACGGAACCCCACGGCATGTCGAGCTGACGCCGCAGCGCGACTTCTTGGGGATCATCCGCGTCGCCGCCTGGGTTTTCGAGCGTGACCGTCGCCGGCGTCGGCGGCACTCCGGGAGGTTTGCGCGACGCCGAAGTGCACGCGGTCGCTACGGCGAGCGTCGCGCAACAGGCGACGAACTGGGACGCGCGAAACGTGGGAGAGCTATCGGTCAACGCGGTACTCGGTGAAAGACGGCTCTTGATTGTACGGCGGGTCGAGGGGCAGTCCCCCTGGCGACGTCGCCGCTTGCTAGATTCACCTCGTCTTGATAA
>DATBBD010000425.1:0-3166 GCA_036271175.1 Polyangiaceae bacterium
CCCACCGTGCGCGCGATCAATCGGCAAAGGATCCAGGTCGCGGCCGGACGCGGGTGCGATGCGGTCGACCTCTCCAACGTGCAGGCGCACACCGTCGACAGCGGTTTCCCTCTGACATCTGCGGACGACCTCGCTTACGGCACCTTTCTTCTCGGCGTCGCGCACGCCGCGGGGCTCTCGGCGGGCGTTTCGGCGAGCGTCGACCTCATCGCATCGCTGGCATCGGAAATGGATTGGGGGCTCACCGAAGAATGTCTCGCCTACGACACGTGCGACGCTTGGCGCGCCGTCGTCGATGCCGGCAAGCCCGTGTTCATGATTGAATACGGCTCGGCCGTCGACGCGCCAGCGCTGTGCCCGCGAGCCGCCGCGCTCGGATTCTCGCTCGTGATCAAGCGGTCGTCCCTCGATGCTTTTCGGGTCGGTTGCGAGAACACCGACGGCGGGACGTAGAATTGGATCCCGTTCCCGGCCATATTTGCGTTCGGAACGCAATTTGGTCGACGTTTGACCTTCTTGTCGAGCCGCGAGCCACTGAGAAAACGCACCGAGCTCCGAGCTATGTCCGCCGCCGATCCCAAAACCCCACGACCGTACCCCAAGTTGCGAGTGGTCGACGGGTTGGCGTCCGCCCCCGAGCCTCTCGACTTCGACGCGATGTTCCGGCGGTATTCACCCTATGTGGCGAGCGTGGGGCTGCGTCTCCTCGGTCGCGACGACGAGCTCGACGATCTCGTTCAAGACGTGTTCCTGGAAGCGCACCGCGGCCTCTCACGCGTCCGCGACACGGGTGCGATCAAAGGTTGGTTGGCTCGCATTTGTGTACGGCGAGCCGTCCGGCGGCTCAGGCGACGGAAATTGCGCTCGTGGCTCAGTTTCGACGAGCTCGGATACGAGCCGCGAGAGGAGACACACGACGCGTCGCCGGAGACGCGCGCGGAAGTAGCTCGGCTCTACCGCGAGCTCGAACGGCTGCCGCCGCTCGTGCGTGCGGCGTGGGTGCTTCGCCGATTGGAAGGTCAGAGCCTGGACGACGTCGCTTCTGCCTGCCGCTGCTCGAAATCGACGGTGCAACGTCGCTTGCGCGATGCGGACACGCATTTGCGCGGGCTCCGCGGCGTCTCGACGGAGGACGAAGGGACATGACGGCGCCCGCGGGTCCGGTGAAGCCCCTGCCCATCGCGTCGTCCATCGTTGCTCGTTGGGGGCACGATCGGCGCGAGCGGCTCCTCGCGGCGGTGCACGCGCGGCGAGCGCAACGTGCGCACAATCGGCGCCGCGCCCTGGTCGTAGCGCTCCTCTTCACGGTTCTCCTGGGCACCGGCGTGGCGTGGCGCTTTCGGAGTCGGAGCGGGGCCGCGGTCGCCACGGTGAGCGGCCAAGAGGTGCGGTTCGGCGACGGCTCGTCGGTGCGCTTGCTCGACGCCGAAGCGGCGCTCGACATCGGCAGCGCGTCGACGACCTTGGTGGAGGTGACGCTCCGGGCAGGCAGTGCCCAGTTCGCGATCACGCCGAACCCGAGTCGCCGCTTCGTCGTCCACGCAGGCGCCGCCGACGTGAGCGTGCTCGGGACTCAATTCAAGGTCACCCGCGACGCCGACCGCGTGCGGGTGGAAGTGAATCATGGTCGCGTCCTGGTCCGCTACCTCGGCGGCTCGCGCCTGCTCACCGACGGCGAATCGAATTGGTTCCCGCCCGTGGAGCTCGCCGAACCCATGCCGGTGCCGAGCACCCCGACGGCCTCGCCGAGTCCGGCGTCCGCGAGTCCTCTTCCCTCGAAGCCGTCGTCTGAGGCTCGCCCCGAACGGCGGCGCTTTCTCGAGCACGCGTCGCGCGGTGAATACGCGGACGCCTACGCGGCCATGGAGCGAACGCCCGACGTCGTGGGCGACGAGGCCAGCGACTTGCTGCGCGCCGCCGATGCCGCGCGTTACTCCGGGCACCCGATGGAGGCCACGCGCTATCTCGAACGGGTCGTGCGTGAGCGGGCGCACGAATCGGTGGCGCCGCTCGCGGCGTTCACACTCGGGCGGATCGAGCTGAGCCAGCTCGGACAGCCCGCAAAAGCGGCGGACGCGTTCGCTCGCGCGTTCGACCTCGCCCCGAACGGCTCGCTTGCAGAAGATGCGCTCGCTCGAGAAGCAGAGGCAGCTGGGCTCGCGGGCCAACGCGATCGCGCACGCCAAGTGCGGGCGCAATATCTGGAGCGCTTTCCCCGAGGGCGCCGCGCGGAAAGCATTCGAGAAGCCGCCGGCATGAGCGACAACCCGGTTCGGGGACGATAAGCTTTCGGACGGATGCCGCCTTTGCGCCGCCGGGTCGTGTCGACGGCGCTCGGGGCCGCGCTCGCCGTCGTGTTGCAATCGCCCGCGGCGCGATCGGCGACGCCGGGCGACGATTCGCTCACGATTTCCGCGATCGGCGTCGAGCTCGGCGCGTGCCCCAACGTGGATCGAGATGAGCTGCAGAAGCTGCTCGCGCTCGAATTTCAGACGCTCGGCGTGCAGCCGAATGGTGAGTCCGAACGCGTCGTCGTCGCGTGCAGTGCCGAACGCGCGCGGTTGACGCTCGAACCGGACGGCGCTTCGAGCGACGTGGAGCTATCGGGGACGACGCCTTCGGCGTGGCCACGCTTGCTCGCGCTCGCGGTGAGCGAGCTCGTCATCGAGACGCGAGCTCGAGTCCGCGTCGCGACCCTCCCCGCGAGCCCCGTGGCGAAGCGAACCGCTGTCGCATCGATCCCCGCAACACCACGCGCGATCCCGCTCCGCCTGTTCGCGGGCGCCGAGGGACGATGGCTGCCGCACGCGTCGTCGAACCTGTGGGGGCCGGAGCTGGGGGTGGAGATGGACCGATTTTTCCCGCTGACGCTCGAGGTGCGCCTGCACGCGAGCTTCGGAAGCACGAGCACCGATGTGGCCCGCGTCCACTGGACCGCGGAAGGCGGGGCCGTCACCTTGCGCTGGGACCTTCGTCTCGGAAGAGTGACGGTCGGCGCGGGGCCCGGGTTTTCGGTCGACGCATTGCAACTTTCACCGAGCGTGAAGATCGCGAGTGCGAGCGGACAGTCGCTCAGCGGACCCTGGGGCGGACCCGACGTCGACGCGCGTGGCCTCCTGGCGCTCGGCGGCGCACTCCTCGTGTATGCGCGCGTCGATGCGGGCGT
>DATBBD010000426.1:0-4540 GCA_036271175.1 Polyangiaceae bacterium
CACCCGCGGCAATCTCGCCGAAGAGGGCATATCTTCCGATGACTCTCGGCTCCATCGGGGCCTTCCCCGACCCGGCATCATCCACCATCGCGCCGCGTCAATCTACCAGATGGCCGACGCATCTGGTAATCGAGGACGCGCATGTCCGAGGCCCTGCCCGTCGAACCCAACCGGGCCGAACGGTCCGTGCTCGCGGGGAAGCTCGTCACGCGCACGTTCTACTCGCGTCCTGTGCTCGAAGTCGCGCGACAATGTATTGGAAAAGTGCTCGTGCGGAGTAATCCACAGGGAGTCGTGGCGGGGCGCATCGTGGAAGCAGAAGCGTATCGCGGCCCCCAAGATCGCGCCGCCCACAGCTTCGGCGGACGCCGCACGCGCCGGACCGAGGCGATGTTCGGTCGCGCCGGCGTCGCCTACGTCTTCTTTGTCTACGGAATGCACTGGCACTTGAACCTCGTCGCTGGAAACGTCGGTGAACCTCAGGCGGTACTCATCCGAGGCGTCGAACCCTTGCTCGGCATCGACCTGATGGCGGCGCGACGAAAAATGGACGCCAACCGCGACGCCCTGACGAACGGTCCCGGCAAGCTCTGCGTCGCGTTCGCGATCACGGGCGATGACTACGGAACGGATCTCTGCCGGCGGGGTCCGTTGTATTTGCTCGAGGGGTCCGCGCCGAAACGCATCGCGCGAAGTCCGCGAATCGGCATCGACTATGCCGGTTCGTGGGCTGCGCGCCCCTGGCGCTTCTTCGATCCGACGAGCCGCCACGTTTCCAAGCCACGCCCGGCTCAAAGGCTCGCGTGACCGACCCGCACTCGAGCCGGCTCCGCGATCGACGGGTGACGCTCGGAATCACCGGGTCGATCGCTGCTTATAAAGCGGCGGTGGTCGCGCGGTTACTCGTCAAAGCCGGTGCGCAGGTACGGGTCGTCATGAGCGCATCCGCGACGCGGTTCGTCGGCGCGAGCACATTTGGCGGCATCACGGGTAACGCCGTCCTCACCGACATGTTCGACGCGAGCGTCGGCGGCGAGCTCCACGTCACGCTCGCCCGCGACAGCGATCTGCTCCTGGTCGTGCCTGCGACGGCCGATTTCATTGCGCGGCTCGCCACGGGCCGCGCCGACGATCTGCTCGCGGCGACCGCGCTGTCGGCGACGTGCCCCGTCGTCCTCGCGCCGGCGATGCATCCCGCTATGTGGACGCATCCGGCGACCGAGCGAAACGCCGCGACGCTGCATCGAGACGGAAGGGTTCGCTTCGCGGGCCCGGTGAGCGGTGACGTCGCGTCCGGCGATTCGGGACTCGGCCGGATGATGGAGCCCGAGGACATCGTCGGGTTCGCCGCTCGACTGTTCGAAGCGGGCGATCTCGACGGCCGTCACGTCGTCGTGACGGCGGGGCCCACCGTCGAAGACATCGATCCGGTTCGCTTCATCAGCAACCGCTCCTCGGGCAAAATGGGGTTCGCTCTCGCCGAGCGAGCCGCCGCACGCGGCGCGAAGGTTACCCTGATCGCCGGCCCCGTCGCGCTCCCGACGCCCGCGGGCGCGGTCCGCGTCGACGTTCGCAGCGCCCTCGAAATGCGGGAAGCCGTGCACGCCGCGCTCGGCAAAGGGCTCGCCGGCGCCGATGCGCTGGTCATGTGCGCGGCCGTCGGAGACTTTCGCCCCGAGCGCTCGCACGCGAAGAAGCTCAAGCGAAAGGGCGTCGACGTGCTCGAGCTCAAGCTGGTCCAAAATCCGGACATCCTCGCCGAGATCGGACGCGAGCGCCGCGGGACCCGGCCGCTCCTCGTGGGCTTCGCCGTCGAGACCGGGACGGACCGCGAGATCGTCGACTACGCGCGGCAAAAGCTCGGCAACAAGCGCGTCGACGCGGTCGTCGCGAACCCGGCGGCGGAATCGCTCGGGCTCGAAGAGAACCGAATCTTCGTCATCGATCGCCACACCGCGGAAGCCCTCGAATCGCTCCCGAAGCGCGCGGCCGCCGATCGCGTCCTCGACTGGGTCGCGCGACGATTCCACGGCTCGACACCCGCTCGTCCGCCCGTTCGCGCCGGAAAAAAGCGTCCCTCACGACGCGTGAAAGACGAACGATGAAAATCGCCGTCCTCGCGACCGCGATCATCGCGGCCGCCATGGCTTTCGCGCTCCGCGAACCGCTCGCCGGATCCCGAGCGATGTGGCTCAGCTTGGTCTTGCCTTACGTCGCGCTGTCGCTCTTCGCGCTCTACCGGTTCTACGAGGACGGCACGCTCCTCGACGTGCTCTCGGTCCGCGCGGGCGACGTGACCATCGGAGCGGTCGCAGCCGCGGCGCTCTTCGGCGGGGCGTACGCGATCCGGAAATTCTTTCTCGCGGGCATGACGCCGCAGAGCGCGTGGCTTCTCCACATCGCCCTCGAGCTCGGCTCGCTGCGTCCCTCACCCGCCATGTTCGGAATCGTGACGTTGCTCGCGATCTGCGAAGAGCTCACCTGGCGCGGCCTCGTGCTGTCGGCGCTCACCGCCGATCTCGGCAATCGTCGCGCGTGGCCGATCGCCGCGGTGGCCTACGGCGCCGCGCACCTCCCGACGTTGTTCACCCTGGCCGATCCGACGGTGGGACCGAATCCGCTCCTGGTGTTCGCGGCGCTCGGCTGTGGCCTCGTGTGGAGCTTCGTCGCGTCGGTGCTCGGCCGTCTTCCACCGGTGATCGTGTCGCACGCGGTGTTCTCGTACTTCGCGCTCGCCGTCCTCTTGCCGCGCTTTCTGTGAAGCTCAGAGGGCCGCGATGCGCTGGAGCTCGTCTTCGGGGAGGTCGAAATCAGCGTAGACGTTCTGCACGTCGTCGTGGTCGTCGAGCGTGTCGGCGAGATTGAGGCACACCTCGGCGTCGCGCCCGCGGACTTCCTTCTTCGACTTCGGCACGTAGCCCAGCTTGCTCGATCGCACGGCAACCCCCACCTGTTCGAGCGCCGTCGTCACCTTGTAGAGGACGTCGGGCGGCGAGTAGACGGTCCACGTCTCGCCTTCGTCCACGTAGTCTTCCGCGCCGGCACCCACGGCGACTTCCATCAGCTGATCCTCGGTCGCGACAGCGCGATCGAGGACGACGATGCCGCGGCGATCGAACGCCCACGCGGCCGTCCCGCTGCCGCCCATCGAGCCGTTGTGCTTCTCGAAAATCTTCCGAAGCTCGGCGACGGTTCGGTTGCGGTTATCCGTCGTCCCCTCGACGAGATAGAGCGTTCCCGACGGGCCCGTTCCCTCATAGAGCACTTCTTCGAACGCCGCGCCCTCGATCTCGCCGGTACCGCGCTTGATCGCGCGATTGATCGTGTCGTTCGGCATCTGCGCGGCTTTGGCCTCGTCGACCGTCGTGCGAAGGCGAGGATTGCCGCCGATGTCGCCGCCGCCGAGGCGCGCCGCCACCGTGATTTCCTTGATCAGCTTCGTGAAGCGCTTGCCGCGGGCCGCGTCGATGGCGCCCTTTTTCCGTTTGATCGTCGCCCACTTGGAATGGCCGCTCATGTCTCGATTCCCCTCGGTTTGGGTGGCACACGATAGCCAAGGGACTCCGAAAGACAAGGGCGTGGCCGCGCCGTTGGGACGAGAACAACAGGTGCGCCCCGAAGGCCTTTACGGAGGCGTTCCGCGGCGCGAAGTGGCCTCCGTCGCCCTTGACTCGGGTCGCGCGCGCGAGTCGCGTCGTTCGACGTCGAGGACGCGCGCGGTAACGATCGCGTGAGCGTGAAGGTCGAGGTCGCCGGCAAGCCGCTCTCCGACGAGCTACCGCACGCCCCGCGCGAAACCTTTCAACTCGTGCGAAGTCCGGCTGGTCGGATGGGCACGGGCCGACGCACGCGTCCGCGGCGCGAGGAGCCGAGACGCGTGTCGGCTCAAGTAGATCGAGGTGCGCGTGACGCGCCATGCGCTACGCGCCACGCGATTGCGGGCCGCGTGCCGTCCGTCAAAACACTCGCGCTACTTCGAAAGCACCTCTGTTAGTCTTCGAGATCAATCCTCGAGGAGGCCCGGCCGCCATGCGTTCCTTAGTCATCGGTTCCTTGTTCCTTGCTTCGCTCCTCGGCGCTTCGGGCGCCAGCGCTGCGGGCTCGTCCACCATCGTCATTAGCGAATTCCGCACCCGCGGCCCGAACGGCATGAATGACGAGTTCATCGAGCTCCACAACAAGTCCAGCGCCGCGGTGAATATCGCCGGCTGGCAGGTGATGCTCAGCAACGACCTCGGACAGACCACGCTCGCCGCCACGATCGGCTCGGGCGTCACGATCCCCGCCGCGCGCTTCTACCTGCTCGCGAACAAAGCAGCTCAGGGTTACTCGGGGTCGGTCGCGCCGGACGCCACGTACACCAGCCCGATCGCGGACGACGGAGGGATCGCGCTCTTCGACGAGAACTCCGCGATCGTTGACCAGGTCGGGATGAGCACCGGCAGCGCCTACTTCGAGGGCACGCCCCTCTCGGCGATGATGGCCAACGCCAACCAGAGCTACGAGCGGAACTTCGGCGGCTGTTCTCCGAACCAGGACA
>DATBBD010000427.1:0-3719 GCA_036271175.1 Polyangiaceae bacterium
TCACGACGTCCTCGTGCGCGACCAGCGCTTCGTAGTGAAGCCGTTCGGCGAGCGAGCGACCTGCGCCGCCCGCGGTCACCGGCAGCGGCAACGTCACGACGCCGACATCGACGCGCCGGTCGGCGACGCGCGCGGCGGTGACCGGCGACGGCCGTGTGTCGAGTCGAAGCTCGACGCCGGGGTAACGCGCCCGATACGCGAGCAAGACCGGCGGCAAGACGTAGCAAGCGAGCGTGTCGGTGGTGCCGATCACCAGCGCGCCCGAACGGAGATCGGACAAGGCGGCGAGACGCTCGCGCGCCAGCGCCAGATCCGCCAGGACTCGCTCCGCGTGCTCGAGGAGAAGCCGCCCCGCGTCGGTGAGCTCGGTGCGACGGCCGTCTCGAACGAAGAGCCGCTGCCCGAGCTCGCGCTCGAGATGGAGAATCGTCTGGCTCACTGCCGATTGCGTGCGTTTCAGCTCGCGCGCGGCGCTCGAGAAGCCCTGGTGCTTTTCGACCGCGACGAAAACCGCCAACCGATCGCTGCCGAGCGGCTCATTAGCCATGCTGATGGATCTGATTAATTCTATTCGCTTGCACGATGCAACCCCCGGGGACAAGGTCCGGCCGTGGCGGCGCTCGTCCTTCCCGGCTCTCCTGCTTTTTCCCCGGCACGCCTCGAGCGGCGCCTCGTCCAGATTCGTGAAAAATCTCGACGAGTAACGGGCATTTCAGCCAGATTTCTCCATTTCGTCGATCTCGAATCGCCGCTCGACGACGCCGCAATGCGCACCCTCGAGCGGCTCCTCCGCTACGGCCCGAAGAGCGAACAAGCGGCGGTCCACGGTCTCACGCTCCTCGTCGTGCCGCGGCTCGGGACGCGCTCGCCGTGGTCGTCGAAGGCCACCGACATCGCGCATCTGTCCGGGCTCGGCGCGGTGCGCCGCATCGAGCGCGGCATCGAGTACGTCGTTGCGGGCGACGGGCTCGACGTCGAGGCGCTCGCCGCCGCGCTGCACGATCGGATGACCGAATCCGTGCTCTCGAGCGTGAGCGACGCCGAACGCCTCTTCGCGCGCGCCGAACCGCGTGCGGTCGGGCGAGTCGACGTGCTCGCGGAGGGACGAGTCGCGCTCGAGCGGGCCAACGGGGACATGGGGCTCGCACTCGCGCCGGACGAAATCGACTACCTCGCCCAGGCCTTCGTTTCGCTCCAGCGGAACCCGACCGACGTCGAGCTCATGATGTTCGCGCAAGCGAACAGCGAGCACTGCCGGCACAAGATCTTCAACGCCGAGTTCGTCGTGGACGGGCAGGACATGCCGCTCTCGTTGTTCAAGATGATCCGGAACACGACGGAGAAGAGCCCGGACGGCGTGCTCTCGGCGTACAGCGACAACGCCGCCGTCATGCAAGGGTTCGACGGCAGCCGTTTCTTCGCCGATCCCGAACGCCACGTGTACGGCTCGGTGAACGAGCCGGTCCACGTGCTCATGAAGGTGGAGACCCACAACCACCCGACGGCCATTTCACCGCACCCCGGCGCCGCGACGGGTTCGGGCGGCGAGATCCGCGACGAGGGCGCGACGGGCCGCGGCGCGAAACCCAAGGCGGGGCTCACCGGGTTTTCGGTGTCGAACCTCCGGATCCCGAACCTGATCCGTCCGTGGGAGCGGCACGATCACGGCAAGCCCGGCCGCATCGCGTCGGCGCTCGACATCATGCTCGAAGCACCGCTCGGCGGCGCCGCGTTCAACAACGAGTTCGGCCGCCCGTGCCTCACCGGTTATTTCCGCACCTTCGAAACCACCGCGGAGGGCCCCGCCGGACGGGAGCGGCGTGGCTATCACAAGCCGATCATGATCGCCGGCGGCTACGGCAACGTCCGCGCGGCGCACGTGAAGAAGACGGCCGTCGCGGATGGCGCGCCGATCGTCGTGCTCGGCGGCCCGGCCATGCTCATCGGGCTCGGCGGGGGCGCCGCGTCGTCGGTTGCGTCGGGCTCGTCCGCCGAGGATTTGGACTTCGCGTCGGTCCAACGCGACAACGCCGAGATCCAGCGGCGCTGCCAGGAAGTCATCGACGCCTGCTGGGCGCTCGGCGACGAAAATCCGATCGCCTCGATCCACGACGTCGGCGCGGGCGGGCTCTCGAATGCGATCCCCGAGCTCGTGCACGACCAGGGCAAAGGTGCGCGGCTCGAGCTTCGCAAGGTGCCGAACGACGAGCCCGGCATGTCGCCGCTCGAAGTGTGGTGCAACGAAGCGCAGGAGCGCTACGTGCTCGCGCTCCGCCCCGACGGCGTGTCGCGGTTCGAAGCGTTCTGCGTGCGCGAGCGTTGCCCGTACGCCGTCCTCGGAACGGCGACGAGCGACGGACGGCTCGCGGTGGACGACGCCTGGCTCGGCGGGCGTCCGATCGATCTTCCTCTCGACGTGCTCTTCGGCAAGCCGCCGAAGATGGTCCGCCGCGGGGCCCACGGTTCGTTCACGCCGAGGCGCTTCGACACCGCGTCGATCACGCTCCACGACGCCGCGGAGCGCGTCTTGAAGTTCCCCGCCGTCGCCGACAAGACTTTTCTCGTCACCATCGGCGATCGCTCGGTCGGCGGCCTCGTCGTTCGCGATCAGATGGTCGGCCCGTTCCAGGTTCCGGTCGCCGACGCGGCCGTCACGCACACGGGCTTCGACGGCATCACCGGCGAAGCGATGGCGATGGGCGAGCGCGCGCCGATCGCGCTCCTCGACGCTGCGGCGTCCGCGCGCATGGCCGTCGCGGAAGCGTTCACCAACATCGCTGCGGCGCGGATCGAACGCGTCTCCGACGTCAAATTGTCGGCGAATTGGATGTGCGCGGCCGGGCACCCCGGCGAAGACGCGCGCCTCTACGACGCCGTTCGCGCGCTGGGGATGGAGCTCTGTCCGGCTCTCGGCGTCGCGATTCCGGTGGGCAAAGATTCGATGTCGATGCGCACTGTCTGGCACGACGCCGACGGCGCGCGCAGCGTGACCGCGCCGCTGTCGGTCATCATCACGGCGTTCGCGCCGGTCTCGGACGTGCGCCGCACGCTCACGCCGGAGCTCCGTCGCGACGTCGGCGAGACGGCGCTACTCCTCGTGGATCTCGGGCGCGGGAAGAACCGGCTCGGCGGCTCGGCGCTGGCTCAGGTGTGGAGCGAGCTCGGCGACGTCCCGCCGGATCTCGACGACCCGGCGCTCCGCCGTGGGTTCTTCGGGGCGATCCAGGAATTGAACGAAGAACGGCTCATTCTCGCGTATCACGACCGCTCCGACGGCGGCCTGTTCGTCACGCTCCTCGAAATGGCGTTCGCCGGGGGCGCGGGATTGCACCTCGACCTCACCGACGTCGAGGGCGACCCGCTCGCAGTGCTCTTCGCCGAGGAGCTCGGCGCGGTGCTCCAAGTGCGCGCCGGCGACGTCGATCGCGTGAGTGCCATGTTCGACCGTCACGGTCTCGCGGAGTTCGTGCACGCGATCGGGTCCCCGACGCGCGGCAATCGCATCGTCGTTCGCCGAGGCGGCGCGACGCTCTTCGAAGATGCGCGAACGACGCTCCGCGGTTTCTGGTCGGAGACGACGCACGCGATGCAGACCCTCCGGGACGATCCGGTGTCGGCCGACGAAGAGCACGCGCTCCGTCTCGACGCGGACGATCCCGGGCTCACGCCGGAATTGACGTTCGACGCCGATCTCGACGTCTCCGCGCCGTTCATCGCCC
>DATBBD010000428.1:0-8466 GCA_036271175.1 Polyangiaceae bacterium
TCGCAGATCGCCGAGCAGATCCGCCAGCTCGTCGCGAAAGGGATCTTGTCGCCCGAGAGTCGCGTGCCGTCGACGCGCGCGCTCGCCGATCAACTCGGCGTCTCGCGCAACACGGTCGCGCTCGCGTACGATCTCCTGATCGGCGAGGGATTGCTCGACGTCGAATCCTCGGCGGGCACGCGCGTCAGCCCGAAGCTGCCGGCCGCGTTCTTCCGCGCCGAACCATCTCCCTCCGGCGCGACCGACGGCGAAGCGCGCCCGTACACGCGCCGTCCACTCGCCTTTCGCGGCAGGGCCCCGCGTCTCGATCAAAGCGACTCTCCGGCGCTCGCGTACGACTTTCGTCTCGGACAGCCCGACCCGTCGTTCTTTCCGCTGAGCATCTGGCGCCGGCTCATCGTCGAACGCGTCGCTCGCGCGAGCTCGGCGCTCGTGCGCTACGGCGACCCGGCGGGTTATCTTCCACTGCGCGCCGCGATCGCGGAGCACCTCCGCGTGGCGCGCGGCATCCGCTGCGAAGCGAGCCACGTCGTCATCGTCGCGGGTTGTCAGGAAGGGTTGAACCTCGTCGCACGTCTCCTGGTGACGAGCGGCGTCGATACCGTCGTCGAGAACCCCTGTTACGAGGGCGCGTCACTGGTGCTCTCGAGTTACGGGGGCAACCTCATCGCGATCCCCGTGGACGACGAAGGGATCTCCGTCGATCGATTGCCCCACGCGGCGGCGCTCGCGTATGTCACGCCGTCGCACCAGTTTCCACTCGGCCCGACCTTGTCGTTGACGCGGCGTTTTGCGCTCCTCGATTGGTCGCGCAAGACCGGCGCGTACCTCGTCGAGGACGACTACGACAGTGACTTTCGCTACGAGGGCTCACCGCTCCTCGCCTTGTCGGCGCTCGACGCGCAGGGCGCCACCATTTATCTGGGGACGTTCTCCAAGTCGATCGGGCCCGGGCTTCGCCTCGGCTACGCGGTATTTCCGCAATCGCTCATCGAGCAGGCGATCGCGGCCAAGGGCCTCCTCGACAACGGCCATCCGTGGCTCGAGCAAGCCGCGGCCGCGGAGTTTCTCGCGAGCGGCGGTTTCGAACGACACCTTCAACGCATCCGTCGCCGCTACTTGATGCGCCGCGATTGCCTGCTCCACGAGCTCGGGCGTCACTTCGGTCCCTGCCGGGTCGACGGCGCCGAAGGCGGCATGCACGTCGCGTGGCATTTGCCGGCCGGAGCACCGAGCGCCCGCGCGATGCAGCTCCGCCTCCGCACGGAAGGCGTGGGAATTTACACGCTCCCCGACGGTCCGGCGCAGGTGCTGGAGCCGGTGGACGGCGAAGACCGAGTGGTGCTGCTCGGCTACCCGTGTCTCACCGAAGATCGAATCCGCTACGCCGTCGAGCGGATGGCGAGAGCCGCGTTCTCTTGACGCACCTGCGCCACGTCAATGCATCCATCCCGCGAGCAACTCGGACCGCACCCTGACTGCGTCGGTCGTGGGTTCCTGGCAGGCGCCGCGAACGCAGACGTAAGCGAGAGGAACGCCGTCTCGATCGTGCTTGCCGGCGAGCGTCGGCATTACCTTTTCGAGACCGGGTGATACGGCGTCGACACGAACGCCCGCGGTCCACGGCGGGAGCAAGTGATTCCACACGCCGTCGATCGACCCCGACTTTCCGACGATGACGAGCTCGTAAAACGGACCCGCTTCGAGGAGCGCGCCGTCGAGCCATCCCCCCATATCCATGCCGCGTTCGGTCATCGCGCCGGCATAACGATTGAGCGCGGCGGCGGCTGCGGTTTCGAAATCACGGCGCCCGGTCAGCGCGGCGAGGCGTTGCAAGACGAGGATCATCGCGGCATTTCCGGACGGCTCCACGCCGTCGGAGAGCTCCATGCGACGGCCGAGGGGCTCTTGCGCGGCGTCCGACGTCAAAAACCACGCACCTTTCGGGTTCGAAAACCCGGCCATGCCCTCGGCCGCGAGCACGAGAGCGTGGGCGAACGCCGTCGCGTCGCCCGTCGCCTCGAAGAGCTCGACGTAACCCGAAGCGAGAAAGGCGTAGTCGTCCAGCACGCCGGCGTTTTTTGGTTTCGCGGCGTCGGAAGCGCGCGCGAGCTCCCCGCCTGGGAGGCGATTGTATTGCCAGACGGCGTCGGCGGCGCGGGTCGCCGCGTCGATGAATCGGTGCTCGCCCGACGCGCGGTACCCGAGCGCGAGCGCGCCGATCGCCAGGCCGTTCCACGACGTGACCATCTTCGGATCGAACGACGGCTGCGGCCGCTTCTGACGTGCTTCGAGGAGCTTCGGTTGCCAGCGGGCCCACGCCGCGAGCCCGGGCGCGCTCGCGCGGTCGGCGTGCAGGGTGAGCACGTTCGCCCCGTCGAAATTTCCCGCGTCGGTGACGCCGAGCAGAGTCGCGAGCACGCGCCCATCGTCGTCACCGGCGATCGCGCGGAGTTCCGACGGCGTCCACAGGTACGTGACCCCTTCCTTGCCGCCCGCGTCGGCGTCGAAGCTCGCGCCGAATCCCCCCTCCGGCGTCAGCATGTCGCGGAGCAAGAAGTCGAGGGTGTCGATACCGATCTTCTCATAGCGCGGCTCGTCGAGCGCCGCGCCCGCTTCGAGGTAGAGCGCCGCGAGCTGGGCGTTGTCGTAGAGCATTTTCTCGAAGTGCGGGACGGTCCAGGTGGGCTCCGTCGCATATCTGAAGAACCCTCCGCCCACGTGATCGTGGATCCCTCCCGCATCGATGGCGTCGAGCGTCTTGCGAAGCGCGGCGGCGGCGGCGGCATCGCCCGACTTGCGATACCAGTCGAGCAAGAAGTGCCACTTCACGGGAGTCGGGAACTTCGCGCGGCCGCGAAATCCACCGAGCTCGGCGTCGACGTCGGCGAGCGCGCGCGTCGCGACGGCACGCAGATCGATGGGGCGAGACCGATCGTCGCCCGCGGGCTCGGTCGACGCGATCCGCCGATAGACCTCCACTCCCCGACCCTCGACGTCGCTTCGGTTCTTGTGAAATTGATCGTCCGCGGTGTGGAGGATCTGCAGCAATCCATCGTGAGGGAAATACGTTCCTCCGAAGAAGGGGCGGAGGGTGGGCGTCAGCAGGACCGTCATCGGCCACCCACCGCTTCCGGTCATTGCTTCCACGGCGTCCATGTACGCCGCGTCGAGATCGGGTCGCTCCTCGCGATCGACCTTGATCGAGATGAAATGCGCGTTCAGAAATTCCGCGACGTCGTCTCGTTCGAACGATTCGTGCTCCATCACGTGACACCAGTGACACGACACGTAACCAATCGATAGGAAGATGGGACGATCGAGCTTCACCGCGAGCGCGAGCGCTTCTGGTCCCCAAGAATACCAATCGACCGGGTTGTGCGCGTGCTCGCGGAGGTACGCCGAGCCGGCGCCGACGAGATGATTTCCCTCTCGCCGGATCTGGTCCGGAGTGCGCGGGGCGAACGCCGTCGCTGCAGGTCGCAACGACGGACTCTCTCGGGCAGACGACGCCTGGCATCCGACGGCGATCAAGACGAAGGCCGCGAACGGAGAGAGGCACCGGGACATCGCCGGACCATAGCGTACGCTTCTCGCCGCGCGGCTCGCGATTGGCTTCGTCAATCGCGGTTTTTGTGGCGATGCGCTCGGGTTGCGACGGTGAAGCCCCGCTTTGCCTTGCTTCGACCGGAGGCACCCCTCGTCGCTCGGAGCCCGGAAAGCAACGAGCTCGAGCCATTGCCAGTGCAAGAACTCGGTCCAACCGAGTTTCGTGAGAGATTTGTATACTTCGAGATGAGACATCGCAATTTCACCTAAATGACCACTACAGTTGCCGGACACCCGGATACTCCGGTGTCGTTCGGCGTCGACGCTTCCGGACACTCCCGCTGCTCTCGCGCGCGATGCGTCGAGTACGGAGAGTGGAAGCGCTCTGGGATTGACTACGCGCGAATCAGGCGCGCACGAGCTACCCGGCGTGACCCCCGGCTCCCGCCGACGCGGGAGCGAGGCCGGCGACGCAATCAGCGGCGAGTCGCCGTTCGAGTGAGCGGCCATCGTCGACGGGATGACCTTCCGTATGCAACGCTTGGTCACCGTGACCAACGAAAGACCTCGAGCGCGCGCCAATTTCATGATCCGGAAGAACCCGTCGCGTCGCGCGGCGACGGGACGCCGACTCGTGCTCGTGCGCGCATGGCTCGCCGTCCTCGCGCTAGCCGGGTGCGGACGCGCCGGCATGGTCTCCCCAGGGACGCGACTCCCGGTGAGTGACAACGCGACGACCGCCAGCCCGCCGAACACCGAAAGAACACCCCCCATCTCGACCCCGACCAGCACCGATGGCGCGCTCTCGTCGTTGAGCGCCAAGGACGTTCGCGGTCCGTCACCGCTCGTCGCGATCGAAAATGAACCGCCGCCGCGACTCATCGTCGATCCGCCGCTTCCCGAGCCGCTCGCCCAGGGTCGCGTCTTCATCCAGTACCGGACCGAGCATCTGCGCATCCTGCCGGTGTTTGGCCAAGGCGCGCTCGCGGTGTCCCCGCGCATCGGTCATGTCCACATCACGGTCGACGACGCGGGCTGGCACTTCGTCGACGCGAGCGGCGAAACGGTGATCCTCGTCGGACTCGCCCCCGGGCAGCACCGCGTCCTCTTCGAGCTGGCCGACCCCATGCACCGAGTGCTCACTAGCCAGACCGTGACGTTCACCGTCCCCGACGTCGCTCATCCGCCGGTCACCGGAAACGTAGCGCCATTGCGTCGCTGAGGGCGTTCCGGCGGACGCGGGAGCCGCATCGACCAAGTAGGACAGGTTTGGCGCGACGGTGCACGTCCTAGGCTGGTCCGAGCAACCGCACCGGGGCGCTGCCATCCCACGATTGCGCGGCCTCGCGGACCATTCCAAAGAACTCGTCGACTGCGGGGGTAACTTCGATGATCTCGAGCATGCTGCCGAGGGCATCCTGTGTGCCGAGATAGGCAACTCGCGCACCGATCGCGACGGTGCCCGACGACACGACGTCGTTGCCCCGCGCTCGATACCGCGCGAGGTCGACGTCGAAGGTCGACGTGGCGACCGCCCAGTGGTGGAAGCCGTAACCTCGGGTATCGATCACCTCGCGAAAGATGGACGGGGCGCCGTCGTTTTGCCGGATCAGCTCGATGCACATCGGACCGTTGAACGTGAGCGCGACGTCGATGTCCAGGTCGCTCGGCTCGCCTCGGTAGCGAACGTCGAGCAGCGGGAAATGTGGAAGATGGAAGAATGGGCCCACGCCGAGCGCGCGAGTCCAGTGCGCCATCGCGCTCTCGATGTCGTCCACCACGTACGCCATCTGCACGACGGCCCCGGTGGGGAGTGGAAACGATGACGGGACCATGAATCCTCCCTGAAAAACCTGCGCTCGAACGCGACGCCCCCCTCGTATCACTCACGCTAGAAAGACGTCATGGTCATTCGTTCACGCTCGCAGCACGACTTGGCCAAGTCACCCCCCTTGCGCGCTGGCATCTAAATACTTAGGAAGTTGATCAATCGCATGAACTCGAACCTCGACCGCTTCCATCATCTAGGCATCATCACCTCGGCGTTCAAAGTGACGATTCAACGCTACGAGCGCCTCGGCTTTTCGTTCACGCCGCTCTCGTTGCCTGAATTCCCCGTGCGATCGGGTGAGACGCCACAGCCCGTCGGCGTAGGGAATCGCACGGCGATCTTCCGGAGCAACTATCTCGAGGTGCTCGGACGGGCCTCGCAAGATGCGCGCTCGCGCCATGCACTTCCCGCACGGTGCCGATCCCGAAGGGCTCGTCCAAATTGCGCAACACTTGACGCCTGAGCTCGTGCTGCAACCGCGCTTCATGCAACACGGCAACGGAGCCGTCGCGATTACCGAGGCGCTCGTTTGCGCGACGGACCCGGCGGCAATGGTGGCAAAGTACGCGCGCTATACCGGACACACGAGCCGCATCGCGGGAAAGCTACACGTCGTCGACATGGGCGGCTCACGAATCATAGTCGCAACGCCGGACGAGATTCAGGAGGCCATCCCCGGCTACGTCCCCACCGTCGCGCCGAGCCTCGTCGGCTTCACCGTGGCGACGAGCGCGCTCTCTACCGCGGCCGGTGTTCTCGAGCGGGCGAGGATTCCGTACGCCGAACGACAGGGCAGGCTCGTCGTACGCGGCGAGGACGCTTGCGGGAGCGCCGTGATCTTCGAGGCCGCGGGCGCGAGTCGTTGACCAAACGCAGGGACTTCACCGACCGTGTCACCTACCTGCTGCGCGCGGCAGTCCTTCGCACCGCGCGCAGCGCGCCCGGCGACAAGGGCCGCCGCACGTACGGCGTGCTCACCGTGCTCGCCGAAGAACCCGGATGCTCACAGGGAGAGCTCGCCGAGCTTCTCTGCGTCAACCGGACGGTCATGGTGAAGCTCGTCGACGAGCTGGAGAAGGACGGGCTCGTGCGACGGGCGCAGGCAACGAAAGATCGGCGCCGCAATCGGCTCGAGGTCACTGCCAAAGGCCGTGTTCGACATGAACAGCTCGAGGCCGCAATCGAGGAGGGCGAGAGGGGTTTGACCGGATCTCTCGGCGCACTCGGGCGTGATCGCATGCTCGGTCTCTTGCGGGACATCTGTCCGGTGCGTTTGCCGGCCGCGCTGTCACAGCGGCTCACGTATTTGCTTCCACAGGTCCACCACCGAGCCCAGAACGGAGCCATCGGCGCGTTGGCGCCGCTCGGCATTTTCCCGCGGCACTATGGCGCCCTTGCGGCGATTCTCGACGCACCCGGTTGTTCGCAGCTCCACGTCGCGAAGACGTTCGGCGTGAGTGAGCCCACCGCGGCAGAAGTCGTGAGCGATCTCGAAGAGCGACAGCTCGTACGTCGCGTCGTCGACCCCGAAGACGGGCGCATGTACCGCCTTACTACGACGAGCGCCGGGGCTGCGCTCGCCCGCCGTGCAGCGATCACCTTGTCGCTCGAAGAGGCAAGCCTGCTCGAACCGCTCGAAGATGTGGAGGTCAGCGACCTTCTTCGACTCTTGCGTGCTCTCCACGCAGAAAGCAACGCCGCCGGTCGATGAGCCCGAGTGGCTCGCTTTACGACGGCAGCGGTCGTCCTCGTTGCCTGTGATGGTCGATCGCGGTACCGAAGCGCCCATGGCGGAGGACCCTGCCAACGACGACGCGGCTACGGCCGCCCCAGACCGCGCGGATATCGAGAAGAGCCCTCGGCCCGTCGCCCCGATTCCGCGCCCCGAGGGCCGCACGCAACAGAGCCGGCGTTCGGCCAAGCTGGGCGTTTTCGGCCGTTGGCCTCCGACGCGCCCCACGATCGGGCTGTGCATCGCGCTCCTCGCGCCCTGTGTCGTCCTCGGCTTCAGCATTTGGTCCATCGTGAGAGACACTGCAAGACGCGGGGCGACGGCGACTGCCGCGAGCAGCGTCGCGCCGTCCGTCTCGCCGCCAGCCGGGACGACCGCGCCCAGCAGCGCGCCACCGGTCGAGAACGCCGAAGCATCGTCGCCGGCGTTCTATGAAGAAACGGATGACGGCGAACCGAGCCCAGCGAAGCGGGTGCCAGCGAAGCACTACGCCACGGTGGAGCAAGCGGCGATCGCGAGTTGCTCGACGGTCAGCGTCGACGGTTTGAGCCGGCAGATCATCGAGCAAACTCGCTGCCTCAGGCCGAACGCCGTCGTGACGCTACCGACGCGACCGAACGTCGTGCTTGCGTCGAACGTCTTTCCGTATCTGGAACAGGAGGCGCGAAGCCATCTGCTCCGAGCGCTGGAGATGCATTCGTCCGCGAAGATGACGATCAACAGCGCGCTCAGGACCGTGGCGCAGCAGTATCTCGTGTCACGATGGGGAGCGGCCCGACGGTGCGGTGTCCAGCTCGCGGCGCTGCCGGGCGAGAGCAATCACGAGATTGGAGCTGCTCTGGACATCGCGGAGCCGGCCCAATGGAAGTCCGCGCTCGAGGCTCAGGACTTTCACTGGCTGGGCGCGTCCGATCGGGTGCACTTCGAATACAAGGGCGCCACCGCACCACTCCAGGGCGCTACCGACGTCCTCGCGTTCCAGACTCTTTGGAACCGGAACCACCCCAGCGACCCCATTGCCGCCGACGGGCTCTACAGCCCAGCAACCGAGCAACGCCTGAAGAAAGCCCCTCCCAACGGCTTTCCAATCGGACCGACCTGCGGGAAAGGCCGTCCCGAAAAAACGCCGAGAGGCTGAGCGGTCCACGACATTCCCAGCGACATCGCGGTACACGGAGCGCGCGGACGACGACCCCGATCAGCCGCGCCGTGGCTCGTCGTCGAGCGGGATTGGGGGCTCCGTCGTGGGCGCGATGAGCATGACTTCGTCCGCGTTGAATCGGTACCAGAGCCACAAGTTTCGTCCGCCGACTCTGCGGACCCATGCGCGCCCGACGGGCTTCTGTGTCGCTTC
>DATBBD010000429.1:0-3847 GCA_036271175.1 Polyangiaceae bacterium
TCCGGCGCGCCCCGTTCCACACACGATCCGCAACGTCCAAGTCCCTTGCCATGCCAAAGAGCTCACGACAAGGTCACTGCGAGTCGGATTTCGGCGTCGAAGACGCCGTCCCTTCTCGACCGCGACAGCTTACGAAAGGGCGCTGAAGGCCCGAAAACTCGGGTTTTTTCGGAGTCAATCGCGAGCACTGCGAAAACCTGCCTGGCGGCGTCCGGGCGGGGTGACTATTCCGAGAGCACCCGTGTCGGAGAATCGCGCTCGTCAGAACAGGGCCCATCTCCGCGCCGTCGAAGGAGGCGGCGCGCCGCGCGAAGGTCGCGTGAGCGACGAACAGCTCATCGACGCCGTTCAGCGCGGCGACAGCCGAGTCGCCGACGAACTCTATCGACGCCTCGCGTCGGTCGTCGATCGTACGCTCTACAAAATTTTCGGACGCCGCGAGATCGACCACGACGACATCGTTCAGATGGCGTTCGAACAGGTCGTCGAGACCCTCGCGAAGCAGCAGTTCGCGCGCGCGTGCAGCTTGGAGACCTGGGCGTCGCGCGTTGCCGGCCACGTCGGGTTGAACGCCCTGCGGACGCGGCGTCGTGAACGTCGCTGGCTCGATCAACGCACCGACGTCGCGATCGCGTCGAAGCACCGAGCTTCCTACCAAGATTCGGAGCGGGTGCTCGAAGCGCGCGCGCGGCTCGAGCGGGTCCGTCAGCACCTCTGTGCGATGAAACCCGATCAGGCAGAGACGCTGTTCCTGCACGATGCGCTCGGGCACGACCTCGCCGAGATCGCGCTGATGACCGGCGCTTCGGTCGCCGCCACTCAGTCTCGGCTCGTCCGCGGAAGAAAAGAGCTCTTCAAGCGCCTCGACAAGGAAGCGAAAAGCTCCGGTAGCGGGGACGAGTCATGAGCGGCCCCGACGATCAGGAGCGTGCGAAGGAGCTCAGCCAGCTCTGGCAGACCTCCGTCGTCTCGGTCGAAGACGAAGCGGATACCGAGGGTCGTCGAGATCGCGTGGTCCCCGTGGTCGGCGCGGCGATCGCGCGCGCTCGAGCGCAGCGCAATCATCGTCTGCGGACGCGTCGCGCCTGGTTCGGTGTTTCGGTGGCCGCGGCGGCCGCCGTCGCCGCGCTCGCATTCGGAATGACCCGCGATGGCCATCCGGCTTTGACCGGGCCGCCGGTGCCCGTGGCGATCCACGCCGCTCCGGCGGCCGGCTCGGTGCGAACGTTTTCGGGCGTGATGACGGTCGAGCACGCGGGGCGGTCCGCAACGGTAGACAGCTCGGTGCTCGCCATCGGTGACGCCGTGACGACCGGGCTCGACGGCAAGGCCGAGCTTCGGCTCTCGGACCTCGTGGTCGCGACGTTGGGCGATTCGAGTGCGCTCACCATCGGCGCCTCCGGAAACGCCTACCACCACGTTCGGCTCGACCGCGGCTCACTCGAAGCGCACGTCGACGACCGTGTGAGCACCGTACCGAAGCTCGTCGTGGAAACGCCCGACGCGACGGTCGTCGTCACGGGCACGATCTTCCGGGTCGACGTGGGGCGCGATGAAGCGGGCGATTCCGAGACGTTGGTTTCGGTCGCCAAGGGGCGCGTCGTCATTCAGCGTCCCGGTGCCGACAACGCCGCCGTTCGCGCGGGTGAGTCGTGGAGCTCGGCGGCCGCGCCGCCCTTCGTGCGAACGTCCGACACCGTGCCGCAGCCGTCCGCCGTCGGGTTCGACCGAAGCACCGGTCTGCGCGGGTTTTCGGCTCGAGCGGCGTCCGGCAATGCCGTCGGTGCGCTCGCCATTCAAAACACGTTGTTCCAGCAAGCGGCCGACGCGCGAAACCGCGGAGACGCCCACGAAGCGGCCGATCGATTCGGTGAGCTCCTGTCGCGGTACCCGAGCTCGCCGCTGGCCGGCGAAGCCCGGGTCGAGCGCATGCGGGCGCTGGCGCGGAGCGGGCGGCTCGACGAAGCTGCGCACGAAGCTCGTCGTTACCTCGCGGCGTATCCGGAAGGTTTCGCAAAGGACGAAGCGCGTCGCTTCGTCCTTTCCGACGGTGCTTCGCAATAACAGCAAGATCGGACAAGGCCGTGCCTGGCGCGTGCCTGCTCGCGTGACTATCCCTGTCGGATATGGCCACGACCGTGCAGGAGTGATGGGCGAGTGAGCCAGCTGACGGATCTGGACGCGGATTGCTTCTTTAGAGCAGGCGACGACGGCACCTATGAAGGCGGCCCCGCGCATTCGAGGCCCCCATCCAAGCCGCGAAACCAAATCGACGACGAAACGCGCCCTGAAAGTCGCGCCGAGGCCGTTCTGGCGCGCCGAGCCAAGCTCACGAAATGGGTCGCCGTCGTGGTCGTCGTCCTAGCGCTCGAGTTCGCTCTGGCTGTCGCATTCCGGTAGGCCGGCGCCGATTCATTTCCTGCCTGCTTCGCGAGACCGCCGGTGACTTTCTCACCAGCGCAGGGCCATCCAACCGTCCGATCGCAGGTCGAGCCCAAAGCCGTGGGCTCCACTCCCGGTGCCCACTTGTGTGTTCCGGGAGTGTGCGCGGCGCTCGAATTTCCGATCCGGGGCCGGGGGGGAACCTGGTTCCTGTCGAAATGACGCCGCGCGTTCGACGAAACGTCACGTCAGCCGAGCTCGTGTAAGCTCGCCGGCCATCATGATTCACACGGTCGTTCTGGTTCCTGGTGACGGCATCGGGCCCGAAGTGTCGGACGCGGTCCGGTCTGTTTTCGAAGCCGCAGGCGCCCCGGTGCGTTTCGTCGAGCACCACGCCGGCGTGACGGCGCTCGAGCGCGGAGAAAAAGACGTGCTTCCCGAGAGCACCCTCGACGCGATCCGGCACCATCACGTGGCGCTCAAGGGCCCGTGCACGACTCCGATCGGGACCGGGTTTCGCTCGGTGAACGTCGCGCTTCGAAAGACCCTGAACTTGTACGCCGCGGTGCGGCCGGTTCGCACGATGCCCGGCGTGGTCACGCGCTTCGACGACGTGGACCTCGTCATCGTGCGCGAAAATACCGAAGGCCTTTACAGCGGTATCGAGAATCAGATCACCGACGGGGTGGTCGCGTCCATGAAGGTGGCGACGCGACCGGCGTGCCACCGGATCGCGCTCTGGACGTTTCGCTACGCGACGCACCGCAAGCGGAAGAAAATCACGGTGCTCCACAAGGCAAACATCATGAAGCTCACCGACGGCATGTTCATCGAGGAGTCGCGCAAGGTGCACGCGCGCGATTACCCGAACATCGAGTACGAAGAGACGATCATCGACGCCGGGACGATGCGGCTCGTCCAAGATCCGAAGCAGTTCGACATTTTGCTGTGCGAGAACCTGTACGGCGACATCGTGTCCGATCTCTGCGCCGGCTTCGTGGGCGGGCTCGGCGTGACGCCGGGCGCGAACATCGGCGACAACGACGCGGTGTTCGAGGCGGTTCACGGATCCGCGCCGAACATCGCGGGTCAGAACATCGCCAATCCGCTCGCGCTCCTCATGAGCGCCGTCATGATGCTGAACCACATCTCTGACGAACGCGACGATCCCGAATGCCGTAAGGTCGCGGTGAGGATCAAGGACGCTTACAACCGCGCCCTCGAAGAGGGACAGAGAACGCGCGATCTCGGCGGCTCGCTCGGCACGCGCGAGTTCACGAACGCCATCATTTCGCGCTTCTCGTAGGCCCACGCGCGGCCGACGCGTTCAGCGGAGCTCGACCGAGCGCTTCGAGAGCGCCCCCTCGAACCCGGTGATCGGAAAGCGCACGCTTTGCGCCGTGTCTGCGCCGCCGAGGGCCAGACCGAGCGCCACAAGAAAAACGCGAAAATGTGCTCCATCGTC